>CAZXYL010000035.1:0-2230 GCA_964644915.1 uncultured Geminicoccaceae bacterium | reverse complement strand
CCGCTCGACCAGGCGAAGACGGCGAATCCGACGCGACCGAAGCGCCCGCCGGCGACCGCGCGCAGGAATTCGCGGTGTTCCACGGCGCGGGCCAAGCCCTCGAACTCGATCCACTCCTCATGGCGCATGATCGAGTCCGAGAGATCGAGGGCCGTGATCAGATCGGCGTCGGTCTCACTGCCGAGCTCGGGTGCAAACGCGCGAGCAGGCGACGGCATGAGAAGGCCCATGGCCAAAACAGCGACCGGAAGCGCGTAATGCATGAGCTCGCCTCCCGATTGGGCGGGCTGAGCGCCGGTCGACAAGGTCGATCGAAGCCGATCGAATTCTACGCACGGAAAGTCGTTCTACTTGTGCACTGCATCGCACCCGAGCGCCGTTTCGCCGGCGCTGGGCTTCAGCCCTGTGGATGCAGCTGCCGCGCCGTGTGGACGATGCGCTGGGTCGCGGAGAACGCCGTGAGCACCACGAGCAGGTAGATGGCGGCGGGCAGGAGGCCGAACATCAGCCCGAGCGCGACCAGGATCACCCGCTCCGCCCGGGTCATGATGCCGACCTTGCACTCGAGCCCCAGCCCCTCGGCGCGGGCGCGGGTGTAGCTCACGAGCAGCGAGCCGAGCAGCGCCAGCACGGCGAGCGCGGCGTCGATCGACTGCCCGTGGCGCGCGAAGTAATAGGCGATGGCGGCGAAGACCACGCCTTCGGAGATCCGATCGGCGGTCGAATCGAGAAAGGCGCCGAAGCGGGTCGCCATCTTGGCCAGTCGCGCGAGGACGCCGTCAAGCAGATCGAAGCCACCGGCAAACAGATACATGAGCGCGGCGAGGATGAGGTGATCGGTCGCGATCAGCACCGCGGTCCCGAAGTTGAGCGCGATGCCCATGATCGAGAGCTGGTTCGGCGTGATGCGGCACCACAGGAGCGCGCAGGCGACCGGCCTGAACGCCGCCTCGACGACGGCTCGCAACCACTCCCGAAGCGCCTCCATTACCCCCCGCCCGCTCGGCACCCACCCAAGTAGATGAACGTCCCGCGACTCGACGCTGTTCCGCAGCGCTGTCATCGATATGGCGCGCCGCGGCGGCTTCGCCCACCCGACGTGGCGCAATTCACCCACACTCACCCGCGGTCGCGGCGGCCCGCCGGCCGCTAGCGCCGGCGCAGCTCCGGATAGAAGTCCGGATTGCGCCACACGAACAGCGAGCGGTCCAACGGCACGTCCGTCTCCAGCTCCTCCAGGATCACGTGCGTGGTCAGGCCCTGGGCGTCGGTCACGGTCCAGCGCCGGAGCTCGAGCGGCTCCTCGCCGAAGACCAAGGTGATCTGCCCCTGCGCCGGCTCGTCGGTCTGGACCAGCGTCACCCCGATCTCGCCGCCCCGGCGCTCGAAGTCGGTCACCGTCACGTCGCCATCGAGGCGGACGACGTCCTGCAACAGGAAGGCGAGTGGCGTGGAACTCGTGAACAGGTGGCTGACCTGCTCGAGCCTGCGATCGTGATAGACCAGCTGCCAGCCGTTGGCGACGATCAAAAGCTCGCTCGGCGGATCGTAGTCGAGGCGCATCTTGTCCGGGCGCGCGTAGTAGAGCGTGCCGGTGGACGTGCCGCCATTCGGGGCGATCTGCACGAAGGATGCGCGCAGGCTGCGCAGATCGTTCAGGTACGCCTCGATCCGATCGAGCGTCTGCTCGGGGCTTTGTGCCGTCGCGACGTCTTCCTGCGCTGCGGCATCGAGCACCTGCCGCGCGCCGAGCGGGGCCGCCGCGACGAGCAGCAGGGCGAGCACGAGCAGGCCGGGCAGCAGGCGCGCCCGCCGCGAAAGGTTACCAAGGGGCTGGAGCATCGCTGTCATGACCATTCATGAGCACGCGTCGGCGCCCGACGTGGTCCGGATGGCTGACGTGGCCCTCGGCCTCCATCCGCTCGATCAGTCGCGCGGCGCTGTTGTAGCCGATGCGCATCTTGCGCTGCAGGAAGCTGGTCGAGGCCTTGCCCTCGCGCGCGACGATCTGGAGCGCCTGCGCGTACTGGGCCTCCTCGCCGTTGCCCTCCTCGCCGAAGAGGGCGCCGATCACGCCGCCGCCGTTCTCGAGCGCGGCCTCGTCGGTCACCGCATCGACATAGTCCGGCTCGCCCTGCTTGCACAGGAAGCTCACCACGCGCTCGACCTCCTCCTCGGTCACCAGCGGCCCGTGGATGCGCGTGATGCGCTCGCCCGGCATCATGAACAG
>CAZXYL010000034.1:0-2988 GCA_964644915.1 uncultured Geminicoccaceae bacterium | reverse complement strand
GGAGCCTGCGTCATGCATCTGCGCGCGTTCTTGTGCACTTTGGTGTTCGCCGGCCTCGCGGTGATGCCCGTGCGCGCCGACGTCTTCTTGTGCGCGGCCCCGGAGATCGTCGGCAGCAGCCCGACCGCGTCGATGGGCGGGGTGGACCTCTCCCAGTGCTCGCAGGTGAGCGCGCTGTCGATGGGTGCAGGCTCGGGCGTGGTCGATGCCCGGCGCGCCGCACGGGCCACATGCAAGCCGGTCGTGGTCACGACGCGCCTCGATCAGTCGGCGCCCGAATATCTGCGCTTCGCCTTCGAGGGTCGCCTCCTGCAGGCGCTGCGGATCCTGACCTTCGGGCCCGATCCCGACACCGGCCAGACGCGCCAGGAGCTCGAGGTCACGCTCAGCCAGGTCATGATCGCCGACGTGGCCCAGGAAGGTGGCCCCGACGGCCAGCTCCACAACCAGATCACGTTCCAGCCGCAACAGATCGCCGCCGCCTTCATCCCCGCCAACAAGCAGGCGAATCTCGACTGCGCCATGGTGATGCGCTGAGCCTGCCCCGCGGGCGGGTGTCGACGAACCCGATACCGTAGCCCGGGCGCTTCAGGCGGCGTTAACCGTGCTGTGGCAGGAGAGCATGCGGCGCGCGCCGGGGCTGTGCTAAGAGAGCGCGCCGCCGTGCCGGCCGTCCGTTGCCCCGGGGACCCTGACGGCCGGGAGGTCCGGCGCGACGCCGGTTCGGATGGGGGAAGGTCTGCCCGTGTGCCGTTTCTATGGCCT
This sequence comes from uncultured Geminicoccaceae bacterium, assembly GCA_964644915.1. Taxonomy (GTDB): domain Bacteria; phylum Pseudomonadota; class Alphaproteobacteria; order Geminicoccales; family Geminicoccaceae; genus CAZXYL01. Next base: position 2,223 of record CAZXYL010000034.1, on the reverse strand, counting down.
TCGTGCGAGCGCGCCGACGGCAGTCGAGTGCTGCCTGGTGCGCGCCCGGAACTCGCTCCTCACGCAGAGCCGGCGGGACCTGCACGGCTTCGAGAACGCGGACGGCTGGGGTATCGCCACCTACGAGGACGGCACGGTGCGCATCCGGCGCGATGCGGCGGCGGCGCACATCAGCGAGGAATTCCGCAGCGCGGCCGAAGACACCGCGGCGCCGACCCTCCTCGCCCACGTGCGGCGCGCGACCATCGGCGCCATGGTGATCCAGAACACGCATCCGTTCAGCTGGGGCCGGTGGGCGTTCGTGCACAACGGCACGGTGCCGTACTTCGAGCAGCTGCGGGGGCGCATGCAGGAGGCGATGGCCCCCGAGCACGGCGCGGCGATCCAGGGCAGCACCGACAGCGAGCACATCTTCCACATGGTGCTCTCGGCGCACGAGGCCGCGCCGGAGCTGCCGCTGCTCACGGCGCTCGAGGGCACGCTCAGGCGGATCGCGCGCTGGTGCGACGAGCAGGGCCCGGCGACCCGCCTCGGCCTCAACGTGCTGCTCACGGACGGCGAGCGGATGGTGGGCAGCCGCTGGCAGCGCACGCTCTCGTTCCTCGAGCGCGAGCGGCTCGCGGACTGCGATGTCTGCGGCCTGCGCCATGCGAGGTGCGAGCCCCCCGAGGCCTACCGGGCGGTGGTGATCGCCTCGGAGCCGACCACGGAGGAGAGCGCCTGGCGCGAGGTGCCCGAGCGCTCGGTCTACGAGGTCACCCCCGACTTTCGCCTGCGCATCGAGCCGCTGATCGAGGCATAGGGCCACCGACCGGGGGTCTGCTACGGCCGGATCCTCCGAGCCTCTCCTGGGGCGCCGCGCTACACCCAGCCGCCATCGACGATGTAGCTCTGATTGGTCATGGCGCTGGAGTCGTCGGCGGCTAGGAACAGCACGACGCGCGCGATGTCGTCCGGGTAGAGCTTGCGCTTCAGGCACTGGCGGCGCATCAGCTCGCGCTCGCCCTCCTCGTCGAGCCAGAGGTCCAGCTGCCGCTGGGTCATGATCCAGCCGGGCGCGATCGAGTTGACCCGGATGTTGTCGGGGCCGAAGTCGCGCGCGAGCCCGCGGGTCAGCCCCAGGACCGCGGACTTGGCGGCGGTATAGCCCGGCATCCCGCCCTGGCCGATCATCCAGCTGACGGAGCCGAAATTGATGATCGAGCCGCCGCCGGCCGACTTCATCATCGGGTAGACCGCCTGGGCGGCGAAGAACTGATGGCGCAGGTTGACCGCCATCCGATCGTCCCAGTACTCGACCGTGACCTCCTCGACCTTATGGCGCTCGTCGTGCGCGGCGTTGTTGACCAGGACCGTGATCGCCCCGTGCGCCTCGGCCGCCTGCCGGACCGCAGCGCGCAGCGCCTCGATGTCGCGCAGATCGCACTCGATGAACAGCGGCTTGGGACCGCCCGCCTGCTCGATTTCGGCGACCAGCTCCTCGCTACAGTCGACCGCGATGTCGACGAAGGCGACGCGGCTGCCCTGGGCCGCGAAGTGCCCGACCAGGGCGGCGCCGATGCCGGAGCCGCCGCCGGTGATGAACACCGAGCGGCCCTCGAGGCTGGGGTAGATGGCGTAGGGGCTCGCGGGCGCCATGGCTTGCTCCCTCGGGTCTCAGCCCAGATAGCGCGGCTCGGGCAGGCCGCGCACGCCGACATCGGCCGCGAACAGGTTGCCCGAGAGCGGCCACTCCGCCCGCTCGGCCTCGCTCATGCGGTCCCAGGCCGAGGTGATGTAGAGGATCGAAAGGTCGGGCCCGCCGAAGGCACAGCAGGTGGCCCGCGGCGCCGGCACCTCGACCACCCGGTCGACGGTGCCGTCGGGCGCGTAGCGGACCACCCGCGCCCCGTCCCACTCGCAGTTCCAGACGAACCCCTCGGCATCGACCGTCGATCCGTCCGGCCAGCCCGGCCCCTCGACCCGCGCGAACAGGCGCGGGTTGGAGGGCACGCCCGCCTCGAGGTCGAAGTCGTAGGCCATGATCTCGCGGGTCGCCGTGTCGGTGAAGTACATGGTCCGGCCGTCCGGGCTCCAGCAGAGGCCGTTGGGAATGGTGATGTCGCGCAGCACCGGCGTCGCGCAGTGGTCGAGGCCGAGCCGCCACAGCGTGCCGAGCGGCTGGTCCTCGGCGTAGGTGAGCGAGCCCGCCCAGAAGCGGCCGGCGTAGTCGCAGCGGCCGTC
>CAZXYL010000033.1:0-1645 GCA_964644915.1 uncultured Geminicoccaceae bacterium | reverse complement strand
CATCGGCTGGGGCGCGATGGGGGAACTTGGTGGAGGTCCAGGTCGCAGCCATGATGCGGCGCCCTTCGTGCTTGCCGACCAGGAAGCCAAAGCCATCGAGCGGGTGCGGCACATCGCGGCGCCGAAAGGCCAGCGAAATGGTGGCGGATGAGACGTAGGGAATAGCGCGTAGAGCGGCAGCCAGCCTCGGATGAAAGCCCTCAATCAAGCCGGCCGTCACATGCGCCGGTGTGGCGAACACCACAGCCTCGGCTGGCAGGGTCGTGGTATCATCGAGATGCACGACATAGCCTTGAAGCCCTGCTGCGCCATCGCCATGCGGCATGACACCCTGCACCGTGGTCCCCAGCCGGAGGACGACCTGATCCAGACGGCCGCTGAGCGCTTCGACGATCTCCGCCATCCCTCCCCGAGGCGCCATAAACAGTGCTGTGGTGCGTTGTCCGTTCGTGAATGACGCCTGCCGGAGGGCGCGACGTTGCGCCAGTGCACCGCGGATCAGCCCCCCATAGGTGCGCTCAAGCTCACGTAAGCGCGGGAAGGTGGCCAGCAAACTCATGTCATCCGAGGAGCCGGCATAGATGCCGGCCAGCAGCGGGTCGGCGATCTTATCCAGCGCCTCACGCCCAAGACGGCGGCGCACGAACCCCGCCAGGCTTTCATCACCGTTCGACCGCCGCGCTGGAAGAAAATATTCCAGTCCTATGCGGATTTTCCCGGGCCACGACAGTAAAGAGCTCCGGAGCAATGGCCCGAAACGGGTGGGGACGATCAGCATCAGCCCCTCGGGCAGTGGCTGTAGACGCCCACCCCAGAGAACATAGATCTTGCGCTGCCGATCGTTGGTGCTGATCAGGCGGTCGTGGAGGCCCAGAGTTTGGCACAATTCCAGCCCCCAGGGCTTCTGGGTCAGGAGGGAATCGGGACCAGCCTCGATGACGAAGTCGTCGACCCGCTCCGTCAGGATCACCCCACCTAGACGCTCCCGCGCCTCGATCACCGTGCAGGCGAGCGGGAGGCGCGCCACACGTGCCCGCTCTTGGAGGGCGTAGGCGGTCGATAGCCCGGCGATACCGCCACCGATGACGACGACCTGGTGAGAGCCGGCCTGCATCGCGGTGTCCCCTCCCGGCCGGTCGCTCACAGGAGCGATGCCACCACCTGGGCCAGGGCCTCGATAAAGGTCGGTGAGGTATTCAGCGAGGCGGTACGCATGAGGCGTAAGCCCTTCCCTTGGGCGACCTGCTGCGCCAGGATGTCGATGTCGTAGAGGATTTCCACATGATCGCAGACGAAGCCGATGGGCACGAGCAACAGCGATCGCCGGCCCTGCGCTGCGGCGCGTTCGAAGACCTCATCGAGCGTCGGGCCCAGCCAGGGTTCCGCCGTCGCCCCCTGGCTCTGATAGGCCACCTCCCAGGTCGTGAGACCCAGGAGCGTGGCCACCCCTGCCGCAGTGCGCTCGACCTCGTGAGGATAAGGATCGCCTTCGGCCAGGATGCGCTGTGGCAGGCTGTGGGCGGTGAAGACGATATCGAGTTGCGCCCGCTCCTCGGCGTTGAGCCGGTTGTAAACCTCTTGTACGCGCTCGGCGAAGGCCTGGAGGAGTCGTGGATGATCATGCCAACTGGTAACGGTCGTCACC
>CAZXYL010000032.1:0-12265 GCA_964644915.1 uncultured Geminicoccaceae bacterium | reverse complement strand
GGCATGATGGCAACGCCGCCCGCCGGCAATGCCGTCGTCTTGGCCCTGTCGAACGCCTCGCCATGCGCGAAATGCAGCGTCCCGGAAAGCACGGTGACGCGCTCGTAGGCCGGGTGGACGTGCGGATCGATCTGATAATCGGCCGGCAGCTTCAAGCGGAACGTGAACGGCTCGGCCTCGCCGAGGTCGCCCTCGATCACGGCCATCTCGGCACCAGGCGCCATGGACGCGATGTCCGTCCACTGCAGCTGGTCCGGGGTCACCATGACGTGGCCCTCGCCGGCATAGGGCAGCTGTTCGCTGCCGGTGGCCCCGGCCGAGGCCCCCAGGGTCAGCGCGAGCGCGGCCGGAATGGTGTAGAATCTCCTCATGTTCGCTCCTCCTGTGCTACCGAGGTGGACAGGCGCCGGCGGATCGTCGCGACGCTGCGAAGCCCACGAAACCGCGTTGCGGCTTACCGCCAGGCGCGCCGGCGGCGCGGGCAAACCCCGTCGCATCGACGACGGCCCGCTGAGGCGCCACAAGGACGCATCGCTCCTCGAGAAGTTCCAGGAAACGAGGACGGAGGCCCCGGGCGGCAGCAGAGCTTCCGGGCCGGCCGGCTCGCTAGAGCGCGATCAGGGCGGCCGCGACCCGGCGGTCCTCGGCCAGGAGCAGATTGAAGGTCCGGCACGCCGCGCGGGTGTCCATCGCCTCCACCCTCACCCCATGGGTCCTCAGCGCTGCCCGCAGCTCCGAGGAGATCATCGCAAAGCGTGCGCCGGCACCCAGGACCAGGATCTCGACCGCGGGCTCGGCCTCGAGGATCGGGGCGAGGCTCGCCATGCGCACGTCACCCATCTCCGTCACCTCCCAGGCGAGGGTGCGCTCGGGCAGCACCAGCACGGAGCCGGCATGGCGCACGCCTGCGACGGTGAAGCCGCCCTCGCGATAGCCCCGGATCAGCTGCCGCTGGGCGGGGAGTTCGGCGGTCAGGTCGGAAAGCGGCATGCGCGGCTCCCCGTCGGTTGACTGGCTGGTCAGGGCGTCTCCGCCGCAGCCGGCACCACCGCCTCCCGGCGCAGGCCGAGGTGCACCAGCATCGGCGTGGCGACGTAGACGGTCGAGTAGGTGCCGATGATCACGCCCCAGATCATGGCGAGCACGAAGTCCCGGATCACCGGGCCGCCGAAGAAGGCGAGCGCGCACAGCGCCAGGAGCGTGGTGACCGCGGTCATGAGGGTGCGCGCCAGGGTGTCGTTGATCGAGCGGTCGAGCAGCTCGGGCAGCGGCATCGTCTTGTAGCGGCGCAAATTCTCGCGCACCCGGTCGTAGATCACCACCGTATCGTTCAAGGAGTAGCCCACGATGGTGAGCAGGGCGGCGACGGTCGCGAGGTTGAACTCCAGCCAGAACAGCGAGAACAGACCGATCGTGGTGATCGCATCGTGCACCAGCGCCACGACCGCACCGACCGCGAAGTGCCACTCGAAGCGGAACCAGACGTAGGCGAGAATCGCGATCACGGCGAAGATGACCGCCTGCGTGCCCGCCCAGAACAGATCCTCGCTCACCTTGGGTCCGACGAACTCGACCCGCCGATAGGAGATGCCCTCGCCGAACTCCTGATCCAGCGCGTTGCGGATCGTGGCGACCGCGACCTGCTGCGCGGCCTCGTCGCCCGCCTGCCGCTCGACCCGGATCAGGACATCGGTGGGCTCGCCGAACTCCTGCAACTGCACCTCGCCCAGCCCGAGCCCGCCCAGGGTGGTGCGCATGGCGCCGATGTCCGCCGCCTCGCCCGGCATGCGCACCTCGACCAGGATGCCGCCGCGAAAGTCGATGCCGAAGTTCAGGCCGTGGAGCGGTACCATGATCAGCGTGAGGAGCACCAGGGCGCCCGAAAAAAGGTACGCCCACCACTGATAGTGGACGAAGGGGATGTGGGTGTCCTCGGGGACGAGTCGGAACGAGCGCATGGCCTCAGACCGGAAGGGCGACGGGACGCGTGCGCCGCAGCCAGGTGGTGAGCAGCAGCCGGCTGAGCGTGATCGCGGTGAACATGGAGGTCACGATGCCGATCGCCAGCGTCACCGCGAAGCCGCGCACCGGGCCGGAGCCGAAGGCGTAGAGCAGAACCGCCGCGATCAGCGTGGTCACGTTGGCGTCGATGATCGCCCGCATGGCCTCGCGAAAGCCGTTGTCCACGGCCGCGAGAGGCGACTTGCCGCGCCGCACCTCCTCACGGATGCGCTCGAAGATCAGGACGTTGGCATCCACCGCCATGCCGATCGTGAGCACGATGCCGGCGATCCCGGGCAAGGTCAGCGTCGCCTGCAGCGCCGAGAGCGCGCCCATGATCAGGATCAGGTTCGTGATCAGCGCGACGTCCGCCACCAGGCCGAACAGGCCGTAGTAGAGCGGCATGAAGATCAGGACGAGCACCAGCGCGACCACGGCGGCGATCTGGCCGGCCTGGATCGAGTCGGCCCCGAGATCGGGCCCGACCGTCCGCTCCTCGACCACCTCGAGCGGCGCCGGCAGCGCGCCTGCCCGCAGCAGGATCGCGAGCTCGTTGGCCGATTCCACCGTGAAGGTCCCGGAGATGACGCCGCTGCCGCCCAGGATCGGCTCCTGGATGCGCGGCGCGCTGATCACCCGGCCGTCGAGCACGATCGCCAGCAGGTCGCCCACGTGCTGGCGGGTGATGTTGCCGAAGCTGCGGGCGCCGACCGAATCGAAGCGGAAGCTCACGACCGGCTGGTTGTCCTGGAAGGTCGGCTGCGCGTCGACCAGGCTCTCGCCGCTGACCTCGACCCGCTGCCGTACCACGAGCTGCTCGGGCTGCCCCGCGCGCTCCGCGTCGTCCGATGGCAGGAGGATGGAGCCGGGCGGCAGATTGCCCGCCAGCGCCTGCTCCACCGAGGTCTCGAGGTCCACCAAATGGAAGGTCAGCCGCGCGGTCTGGCCGAGCAGGCGCTTGATCCCCTCGGGGTCGCGCTCGCCCGGCACCTGGACCAGAATCCGATCCTCGCCCTGGCGCTGGATGGTGGGCTCCCGGGTCCCGACCTCGTCGATGCGGCGGCGCACGATCTCGAGCGACTGCCGCACCGCCCGGTCGCGCAGCTCGGCCTCGGCCTGCTCGGTCAGGCGGATCTCGACCCGGCCGCCGTCGAGGGTCCGAATGTCGAACTCGGGCTCGAACCGGTCGCCCCGCAGGGGTGCGAGCGCTTGCTCGACCTGCGGCATGAGCGCGGGATCGGTGAGCGTGAAGGTGACCACATCGCCCCGGATCCCCAGACCGCGATAGCCGATGCGCTCGCCCCGCAGCGCCAGGCGCACGTCGTCGACCACGGAGTTCAGGCGCTCGCGCACCACCTCGTCCAGCTGGACCTCGAGCAGCAGGTGCGAGCCGCCCTGCAGGTCCAGGCCGAGATTGACCTGCTCGTGCGGTATCCAGTCCGGAAGCTGCTCGGTGTACGCGCGCGGGAACAGGTTGGGCATGCTGTAGACCACCCCCGCCAAGCAGATGCCGAGGATCAGCACGACCTTCCAGGTGGGGAAACGAAGCATCGGAACCGCGTTACTTCTTACCGAAAAGCTGTGACATCAGCCCGCCCTTGGCGCCGTCGCCGGCGCCCGCCTGGGCCGCCTCGGCGCCGGCCCGGGCCGGCTCGGGCTTGCCCAGCACGTCCGAGATCATGCCGCGGGCGACGCGCACGCGCACGTCCTTGGCGATCTCGACCAGGAGCTCGTTGTCCTCGACCTTGACCACCGTGCCGATGATGCCGCCCGAGGTCAGCACCTTGTCGCCGCGCTTGAGCGCCGCGACCATCTGCCGGTGCGCCTTCATCTTCTTCTGCTGCGGCCGGATCAGCAGGAAGTAAAAGACGACGAAGATCAACACCAACGGCAACAGCGAGATCAAATCGAAGCCGGGCGCGGCGCCACCGCCCGCCTGGGCAAAGGCCGTCGAAATCAACATTGCATCCCTCTGAAGGCTGGCCCGATCGCCGGCGGACTATAGTGGTCGGACCGCGGAAGGCAACACCGGCCCGGTGATGATCGCCCCCGCTCGTTCCAAGGCGCCCGTCGGAAGATCCGCCCGTGACCGAGAGATAAGGAAGATCGGCGCGCGATCAAGGAGCCGGAGCCCGCCAATTCGGGCGCCGGCGTCACGACCGGAGAGAGACGAAGGCGGCTTTGCTCAGGGTCGCCAGAACGGCTTCGCGAGCTCCCTTTCGACCCGCCGGCGCGTCACGCCGATGTCCTTGAACAAGCGGTCGTCGAGCGTGCCCAGCTGGCGGCGCTGACGCGCCCGCTCCATCCAGGCGCGGACGACCTCGAATGCGTACATGGCGCACCTGCGCGCGGCGGCTGCGGCGGAGACCGATGCGATGCCGGCCGGGCGGGCGGCATGGCTGAAGATGCGCGTGGACATATGAGGTGTCCTCATGGATGGTCGACGCTGTACATCCTTGATACGCCCGGCCTTGCGCTTTTGCGAACGATGGTTTCTCATGTCGGCCATGAGCGGAACTCATCCCTCAGGTGCTCGATGAACCGCCGGCTGCCGCCGCTCAACGCGCTTCGCGCCTTCGAGGCCGCGGCGCGCCATCTGAGCTTCACGCGCGCCGCCGAGGAGCTGCACGTCACCCAGACCGCGATCAGCCACCAGATCAGGGCGCTCGAGGAGCACCTCGGCATCCGGCTGTTCCGCCGCCTGCCGCGCGGCCTCGTCCTGACCTCGGAGGCGCAGCTGTTCCTGCCGCCGGTGCGCGCCGCCTTCGAGCAGATCGCAGCCGCCACGAGGCGCATCGCCAGGGAGGAGGCGGGCGGCGTGCTCACCGTGAGCGCCCTGCCCTCGTTCGCGGCCAAATGGCTGGTGCCGCGCATCGGCCGCTTCAGGACGGCGCATCCCGAGATCGACCTCCGGATCAGCGCGACGCTCGAGCTCGCAGACTTCGCCCGAGACGATGTCGACGTCGCGATCCGCTGCGGCCGGGGCGACTATCCTGGCCTGCGCGTCGACCGGCTGTTCGGTGAGACCCTCTCGCCGGTGTGCAGCCCGGCGCTGCTGGAGCGGCCGCCCGGCCTGGCGGCGCCTCGGGACCTCCGCCATCACACGCTGCTGCACGACAACGACGACCTCGACGGCTGGCGGGTGTGGCTCGAGCTCGCCGGCGTGGAGGGCATCGATCCGACCCGCGGCCTGAGTTTCGGTGACGCCAGCATGATGTTGCAGGCAGCGATCGATGGTCAGGGGGTGGCGCTCGGGCGCAGCGCGCTCGCGGCCGCCGATATCGCGGCCGGACGGCTGGTCCGCCCGTTCGAGCTCAGCCGGCCGTTCCGGTTCGCCTATTGGCTCGTCTGCCCCCAGACCAGCGCGGAGCGGCCCAAGGTCGCGGCCTTCCGGGGCTGGCTGCTCGAGGAGGTGGCAGCGATGGAGGGGCCACCCGAGGCGGCCGCGCTTGATCCCCCGGTCGGCGGGCCTTAGCTTGCGGGCCTTTGCCCGAGAGTTGCCGCAACCAGTCGAGTGATGATGCCGAGCCCGGACCTTTTTGGCCTGCTCCAGCGCCTGGTCGCCGCGGTCGAGCGGCTGGCGCCGCCGGTGCTGCCCGAGGCGGATCTGGCCACGGCCGACGCCTTCGTATGGGAGGCCGGGGCCCGGCAGCTCCGCCCGGTCCAGCAGGTCATGGCCGTGCCGCTGGAGCTGCTGGTCGGGATCGACCGCGTGCGCGACATCCTGCTCGCCAACACCTTGCGCTTCGCCGCGGGTCGGCCCGCCAACAACGCCCTGCTCTGGGGCGCGCGCGGCATGGGCAAGAGCTCGCTGGTCAAGGCCATCCACGAGCGGATCAACCGCGAGCGGAAGGGTGCGCTCGCCCTGATCGAGATCCACCGCGAGGAGGTCGAGACCCTGCCCAAGCTGCTGCAGCGGCTGACCAGCGCCCGGCGCCGCTGCCTGATCTTCTGCGACGATCTGAGCTTCGATGCCGCCGATACCAGCTACAAGTCGCTCAAGGCCGTGCTCGAGGGCGGCATCGAGGGGCGGCCGGACAACGTCCTGTTCTACGCCACCTCCAACCGGCGTCACCTGATGCCGCGCGAGATGATCGAGAACGAGCGCTCGAGCGCCATCCATCCCGGCGAATCGGTCGAGGAGAAGGTCTCGCTCTCCGACCGGTTCGGGCTCTGGCTGGGCTTCCACCCCTGCTCGCAGGACGAGTATCTCGCCATGGTCGACGGCTACGTGCGCCACCTCGGCATCGAGATCGCGCCCGCGAGCCTGCGGCGCGAGGCGCTGGAATGGGCCCAGACCCGCGGCGCGCGCTCGGGCCGCGTCGCCTGGCAGTACGTGCAGGATCTCGCCGGACGGCAGGCCTGAGGACCGGCCCGCGAGATTCGCCTACTGCGAGCTCGCGACCTCGGTCGGCAGCGGCACGAGCAGGCTCTCCGGATCCAGCGGCTTGCGCCCCTTGCGCAACTCGAAATGCAGACGATCGCCCATGCGCGCGATCACCTGCCCGCGCTCCACCCTGTCACCGACATTGACGAGGAGGGCCGAGTTCTGGGCGTAGGTCGTGAGATAGTCGCCGTCGTGGCGGAGCAGGACCATGCGCCCGTAGCCGCGGATCGCATCGCCGGCGTAGACGACCACGCCCTCCTGCGCCGCGCGCACCGGCGCGCCCTTGCGGGCCGCGATGTCGATGCCGTCGCGCCGCTGCCCGTCCTCGGTCCGCCCGAAGCGCCCGACGATCCTGCCGCTCACCGGCCAGAGGAAGCCGTCCCCTTCGAACGAGGCTGGCGTACGCACCGTGGCCGGCGAAGGCTCCCCCTGGTCGGCCCGCGCCACCCGGATCTCGCCGGCCGCGGGGATCTCCAGCTTCTGACCGGCCAGGATGGCGTAGGGCGCCTGGAGCCCGTTCATCTGGGCCAGCCGCCGGCTGGGGACGCCGTAGCGCCGCGCGATGCCCGAGAGCGTCTCGCCCCGCCGCACGAGATGAACGGCGGCGGCTTCGATCGGCTCCGCCGCGGTCCTCACCAGCATCCCGTCGGGCGGCGCGTCGGCGACCGGGATGAGCAGCATCTGGCCGGCGAAGATCCTGTATGGCGGGCCGATGTCGTTCGCGGCCGCGAGCGCGTGCAGGCCCAGACCGTAACGCCGCGCGATGCCGGCCATCGCCTCGCCGCGCTCGACCCGGTGCACGCGCCCGGTCAGACCGGCGGCCGGCAGCTCCTTGACCGCGTGCACGACCTCGGCCGCGGCGCGCTCCGATGCAGCCGTGCCCGACCGTGACGTCGCCATCTGCTGCGCCCAGGGCACGGAGCTCCCGCCGTCGAGCGGGCGATACGCGGTGCAGCTCGCGACGAGCAGCGCCGCTGCAAGGCAGGCCGTGCCCGACGCCCACGGCTTAAGGTTACGAAATCCTTCCATGCCCCCAGGTTACGAAACCAACGGGTGAGAAATCAAGTCGTTTTGCGGGGGCGCCACGCACCCTTTAGTACGCGGTTGCTCGACCTTTACAGCGCGCTTTAAGTCCAGAACGTCAAATGAGCGCGATTTTCTGCTTCGTTCTCTATAGTTGCGTCACCGTCCTGTGGCGCGCAATCTCTACTGCAATGCGAACCGCAGCCGTTCGAAGCTCGGGCGATGCGTCATGTCCATGTGAATCGGCGTGATCGAGACATAGCGCTGCGCGACCGCCTGGAGATCGCTCCCCTCCTGGTGCACGTCGTCGCAGCGCAGGGCACCGATCCAGACGTAAGGCTCGCCGCGCGGGTCGATGCGCTCGAGCAACTCGTCCCCGAGCTTGCGCTTGCCCTGGGCCGTGACCCGGTAGCCTTTCACCCGGCTGGGGATCACGTCCGGGAAATTGACGTTGACGAGCAGGTCTTTAGGCCAATCGTCTGAGAGCAGACGCGAGATGATGTCGGGGGCAAAACGCTCGGCCGTGGCCCATTTGATCTTGTGGCCGTTGCGACACACCTGGCTGAGCGCGATGGCCGGGACATTGAACAGGGTCGCTTCCATCGCCGCGGCGATCGTGCCGGAGTAGGTGACGTCCTCCCCGAGGTTGCCGCCCTGGTTCACGCCCGAGAGCACCAGGTCCACCGGGCCGTCCTTGATCACCGTCTGCAGGGCGAGCAGCACGCAGTCGGTCGGCGTGCCGTCGATCGCGAAGTGCCGGTGCGAGACGCTGCGGATGCGCAGCGGCCGATGCATGGTGAGGGAGTGCGACGCGCCGCTCTGGTTGGTCTCGGGGGCGACCACCCAGACGTCCTCGCTGATCATCCGCGCCACCCGCTCCAGGGTGCGCAGGCCCGGCGCGTTGATGCCGTCGTCGTTCGTGACCAGAATGCGGAGCGGCTTGGGCGGCGTCTCGGGCGGGTCAGGCTGGAAGCTTGCCATCGGGGGTCAAGCGCTCGAGACCGTTCATGTAGGGCTGGAGGACGGCCGGCACGGTCACGCTGCCGTCCGCCTCCTGACAGTTCTCCAGAACCGCGATCAGGGTCCGGCCGACCGCCAGGCCCGAGCCGTTGAGGGTGTGCACGAACTCGGTGCGCCGCTCGCCCTCGGGCCGGAAGCGCGCGCGCATGCGGCGCGCCTGGAAGTCGCCGCAGTTCGAGCAGCTCGAGATCTCGCGCCAGCGGCCCTGGCCCGGCAGCCAGACCTCGATGTCGTACGTCTTGCGCGCGGCAAAGCCGGTATCCCCCGCCGAGAGCACCACGACCCGGTAGGGGAGCCCCAGACGCTTGAGCACCTCTTCGGCGCACGCGGTCATGCGCTCGTGCTCGGCCTCGGACGCCTCGGGCCGTGTGATGCTGACCAGCTCCACCTTGGTGAACTGGTGCTGGCGGATCATGCCCTTGGTGTCCTTGCCCGCTGCGCCGGCCTCGGAGCGGAAGCAGGGCGTCCATGCGCTGAGGCGGAGCGGCAGCTGGCCCGCCTCGAGGATCTCGCCCGCCATAAGGTTGGTGAGCGAGACCTCGGCGGTCGGGATCAGCCAGTGCCCCGTGGTGGTGCGAAACAGGTCCTCGCCGAACTTGGGCAGCTGGCCGGTGCCGAACGCGGCGTTGTCGCGCACCAGCAGCGGCGTCGACACCTCGGTGTAGCCGTGCTCCCCGGTCTGCAGGTCGAGCATGAAGGCGCCGAGCGCCCGCTCGAGCCGGGCGAGCGGCCCGAACAGGGCGACGAAGCGGGCGCCCGAGATCTTGGCGGCGCGGGCGAAATCCATGCCCAGCCTCGCCCCGATCTCGTCGTGCTCCTTGGGCTCGAAGGCGAAGGCGCGCGGCTCGCCCCAGCGCCGCAGCTCGACGTTGGCGCTCTCGTCCGAGCCCTCCGGGACGTCGTCGGCGAGCGGGTTCGGGATGCCGGCGAGGCGCTCGTCGAGCTCGCCCGTGAGCCGCCTGAGTTCCTCCTCCCCGACCTGGAGCGCCGCCTTGAGCGCCGCCACCTCCTCGAGCAGCGCGGCCGCATCAGCGCCCTGCGCCCGCAGGCGGCCGATCTCCTTGGAGAGCGCGTTGCGCCGCGCCTGCTGCTCCTGCAGGCGGGTCTGCAGCGCGCGCTGGGCCGCATCGAGCTCGAGCAACCCGGCCGCGAGCGGCGGCAGACCGCGCCGCGCGAGCGCTCGGTCGAACGCTTCGGGTTGTTCCCGCAGCCATCTCAGGTCGAGCACGGCAGGTCACACGCTCTGATTAGTCGAGTGGATGAGTATGTAGTCGGTTCAGCGGCCCGGGTCGAGATTCGTGCCGACGCCCGCGGCCTCCGCCGCCGCTTCGGCCTCCTCGCGCGCCTCGGCTTCGGCGCGCCGCTTCTCCATGAATCGCACCGCCAGGATGGACAATTCGTAAAGCACGATGATCGGCAGCCCCAGCCCGATCTGGCTGATGATGTCCGGCGGGGTGATGATCGCGGCCACGACGAACACGCCGACGATCGCGTACTTGCGGTTCGTGGCAAGCTGCGCCGAGGTGACGAGGCCCGCCCGCCCCATCAACGTGAGCAGGACCGGCAGCTGGAAGCTGAGCCCGAAGGCGAAGATCAGCTTCATCACCAGGGAGAGATACTCGCTCACGCGGGCTTCGAGCTCGATCGGCATCATGCCGTCGCCGCCCGGGGTCTCGAAGCTCAGAAAGAAGCGCCAGGCGAGCGGGAAGATGAAGTAATAGACCATCGCCCCGCCCATGAAGAACAGGATCGGCGTGGCGACCAGGAACGGCAGGAAGGCACGCTTCTCGACGCGATAGAGCCCGGGCGCGATGAACATCCACAGCTGGGTGGCGACGAACGGGAAGGTCAGGAAAGCGCCCGCCCAGAACGCCACCTTGATATAGGTGAAAAAGGCTTCGGTCAGGCCGGTGTAGATCATCCGCCGGCCGGTCTGGCCTTCGTAGATCTCGGCCAGCGGCCGCACCAGGAAGGCATAGATGTCGCCGGCGAAGAAATAGCAGACCAAAAATCCCGCGAGGATCGCGGCACAGGAATAGACCAAGCGATTGCGCAGCTCGATCAGGTGGTCGAGCAACGGCAGCTCCCGATCGTCGAGATCCTTCAGGATGGCCATCTACATGCTTCTAATGCTGGACCGGCGCCCGCTCGGTCTCGGCCTTCTCCTGCGGCACGCCTTCCTCCGTAGCCGCGTCCTCGGGCGTGGCCGCCTGGCCATTCGTGCTCTCGGCCTTGGCCGCCTTGCCGTTCGCGGTCTTGCCGGAGCGGCGCGCGCCGCTCTTGGCGGTGGGATCGAAGGCCTCCTTGAGCTCGCCCTTGGGATCGATCGTCTTCTCGACCGATGTGCGCACGTCGGTGCGTGCGGCCCGCTCGATCTCGGTCTTCACCTTGTCGAGCTCCGTCTCGCGCGCCATGTCCTCGAGCTGATTCTGGAACTCGCGGGCGAGCGAGCGGCCCTTGCGCACCCAGCGGCCGAGCGTGCGCGCCACCCGGGGCAGGTCCTTCGGGCCGATGACGATCAGGGCCACCAGCATGATGATGGCCATTTCCGACCAGCCGATGTCGAACATCGACGGCGATCCTTTGTCTGACGACCGAACGGGTGGTTAGCTCTTGGCCGCCTCGTCCCGCTTCAGACCGGTGTCGACGGCGGCCCCGCCCACGGTCGGCTGCGCCTCGGCGGTGATCGCCTTCTTCTCCTCGTCCTCGTCCTCGTCCTTGAGGCCGGACTTGAAGTTCTTCACACCCTTGGCGACGTCGCCCATGACCTTGGGCAGCTTGCCGGCGCCGAAGAGGATCAACACGATCAGCAGGATGAGGACCACCTGCCAGATACCAATACTCATAGAAAAGACTCCCTCGGTGGAAGAAGCGCCCTGTTCCAGGGTCTGGCGTTGCGCCGGAGTGTCGCAAAAAAAGTCTCGCTCCGCAACGCCGCGTGCCCCGGCCGCCTGCTGGTCAGACCTTCGCTCGCGCCCCCGCTGGATAGATATAGACCTGATGTGGGTCGAGTTCGACGGCAACCAAGTCGCCGACGGCAAAATCGGCGCTGCTGGTCATGCGCACGGTCAGGATCGGTCCGTCCGGCACCTGGAGCTCGAGCACGCGATTGGTGCCGAGATCACGGATGCGGCGCACCCTGAAGCGGCTCCGGCCCTGGCCCTGGTGCCTGAACAGGCGCAGCGCCTCGGGGCGGATCAGCACGTCCACGGGCGTGCCGTCCTCGAGCGTGCCGGCGCGCACGGGACCGAGCGGCGTGCTCACCAGGCCTGCCACGGCCCAGCACTTGAACCGGTTGAGCGGCCCGAAGAAGCCGGCCACGAACGGATTCGCGGGGCGCGCGTAGAGCTCCGCCGGCGCCCCGCTCTGCAGGATCCGCCCCTCCTGCATGACGTGGATCCGGTCGGCGACCCGGACCGCCTCGTCGGCATCGTGCGTGACCATCAGCACGGGCGTTCCGGCGGCGCGCAGGATCGCCATGACGTCGTCGCGCACGTGCTCGCGCAGCGTCGCGTCCAGACTCGAGAACGGCTCGTCCAGCAGCATCACGCGCGGCCGCGGGGCGAGCGCGCGCGCCAGGGCCACGCGCTGCTGCTCGCCGCCCGAGAGCATGTGCGGGTAGCTCTCGGCGTGCCCGCTCATGTCCACCTGGACCAGGAGCTCCTGCGCCCGCCGCCGCCGCTCGCCGCTGCCGAGGCCGCGCAGGCCGAAAGCCACGTTGTCGAGCACACGCAGATGCGGGAACAGGGCGAAATCCTGGAACATCAGGCCGACCCGGCGCTGCTCCGGCGGCAGCTCGCGCCCGGGCTCGGCGACGATGCGCTCGTCGATCGC
>CAZXYL010000031.1:0-1786 GCA_964644915.1 uncultured Geminicoccaceae bacterium | reverse complement strand
GCTCGCCGCCGTCGTGGCGCTTTTGCCCTGGTTCCTGCCCAACCCCTTCTTCTTCGACGTCGCGATCAACATCGGCCTCGCCGCGATCGTCTGCGTCGGGCTCAACCTCCTGATCGGCTACGCCGGCCAGATCTCGCTCGGGCATGCGGGCTTCTTCGCGCTCGGCGCCTACGCCTCGGCGATCCTCACCGCGCGCTACAGCGTCCCGCCGCTGCTGGCACTGCTCGCCGGCATGGCGCTGGTGGGTGCTCTGGCGTTCGCGGTCGCCCGGCCGATCCTGCGCCTGCGCGGGCATTATCTCGCCATGGCGACGCTCGGGCTCGGCATCATCATCGCGATCGTGCTCAATCGCGAGGTCGCGCTGACCGGCGGCCCGGACGGCATGCCGGTGGCGACGCTCACGCTGTTCGGCGCCGCGATCCGGGGCAGTTGGGCCTGGTACTGGCTGGTCGGCGCGTGCCTCTTGGTCACCGTCTGGCTCGCGCTCAACCTGGTCCACTCGCCGATCGGCCGGGCGCTGCGCGCGGTGCACGGCTCGGAGATCGCGGCCGAGACCGTGGGCGTCGACGTCGCCCGCTACAAGGTCCTGGTGTTCGTGCTCTCCGCCGTGCTCGCGAGCTTCGCGGGCTCCCTGTTCGCGCATCACAACGGCTTCCTCACGCCCGGCGAGGCGGGCTTCTTCCGCTCGATCGAGTTCGTGACCATGGTCGTGCTCGGCGGCATGGCCTCGGTGTTCGGCGCCGTCATCGGCGCCGCGATCCTGGTCGCACTGCCGCAGTTCCTGACCGCGTTTCACGACTTCGAGCACGTGATGTTCGGGCTCGTGCTCATGGCGGTGATGATCTTCATGCCGCGCGGCCTCGTGCCGACGCTGGCCCGGCGCTTCGAAGCGGCCGCGGGATGAGCCTGCTGCGCCTGGACGGCCTGGGGAAACGGTTCGGCGGCGTCGCGGCGGTGGACGGGCTCACCTGTGCCTTCGAGCAGGGCGCGATCCAGTCGATCATCGGCCCGAACGGCGCCGGCAAGACCACGGTCTTCAACCTGATCACGGGCGTGCTGCCGCCGACCGCGGGCCGCATCTGGTTCCAGGACGCGGAGATCACGGGCCGGCCGCCGTTCGCGCTGGCCCGCCTCGGCATCGCGCGCACCTTCCAGAACCTCCAGGTCTTCTTCAACATGAGCGCGCGCGAGAACGTCATGCTCGGGCGCCACCGCCATCTCGTGCGCGGCCTCCTGCCCTCGCTGATCGGCACGCCGGGCCTGCGCCGCTCCGAGGCCGCCTGCCGGAAGTGGGCGGACGAGACCCTCGCCTTCGTGGGCCTCGATGCCTGGCGGGATGCCTCCGCGGACGCGCTGCCCTACGGCGCGCTGAGACGGCTCGAGATCGCGCGCGCTCTCGCGACCGAGCCGCTCCTCCTGCTGCTCGACGAGCCCGCCGCCGGCTGCAACGCGAGCGAGGTGCGCGAGCTCGACGCGCTGATCCAGAGGATTGGCGCGCGCGGCGTCACAGTGCTCCTGGTCGAGCACAACATGCGCCTGGTCATGGGCCTCTCGGAGCGCATTCTGGTGCTCGACCACGGCCAGCTCCTGGCCGAGGGGACGGCGGACGAGATCCGGCGCCACCCGGAGGTGATCCGCGCCTATCTCGGCACGCAGGTACGCGCCGATGCGCCCGCCGGCCCGGTGGCCGGCTGAGCATGCTGCTCGAGGTCCGGGGCGTTTCCAGCCACTACGGGCGCATCCGGGCGCTCGCCGGCATCGATCTCGTGATCGCCGAGGGCGAGCT
>CAZXYL010000030.1:0-3173 GCA_964644915.1 uncultured Geminicoccaceae bacterium | reverse complement strand
GCGCCCAGATCGGTCAGATAGAACTCGAACTCGTCCCGGCGGTAGGTGGGATTGAGCGGTGCCGCTACGGCGCCCGCCGCGACGGCGACGAAAGCAGAAGCCATCGCGGGGCCGTTCGGCAGGACGATGCCCACCGCATCGCCCCGCCCGATGCCGAAGCGGCTCAGCGCCGCCACGGTGTACTGGACCTGTCGCCGCAGGTCGGCATAGCTCAGCGGCATACGCTCCACGCCGATGAGCGCGCTCGCATCGTCCCGCCCCCGGCTGAGCAGCTCGGCGATTGTCTCCGTCATCTGTCCCCCTTGCCCCCGGCAGTCCTACACTCTACCCGAGTTGTTGCCGCGGAGGCGAGATTCGGGCTGAGGCCTCGACCGGTGCGCCCGGCTGAGCGATGATCGAGGGGGGCTGCGGAGGAGGCCGGGGCCGATATGGACGAGTGGTGGCGCGGGGCGGTGATCTACCAGGTCTACCCGCGCAGCTTCATGGATACGAACGGCGACGGCGTGGGCGATCTTCCGGGAATCACGCAGAAGCTCGACCACATCGCCGCGCTCGGGGTCGATGCGGTCTGGATCTCCCCGTTCGTCAAGTCGCCGATGCTGGATTACGGCTACGACGTCGAGGACTACCGCGCGGTCGACCCCCTGTTCGGCACGCTCGATGATTTCGACCGCCTGCTCGCCCGCGCGCACGAGCTGGGGCTCAAGGTCATGGTCGACATGGTCGTGAGCCACACCTCGAACCGCCACGCCTGGTTTCTCGAGAGCCGGGCCTCGCGCGACAACCCCAAGGCGGACTGGTACGTCTGGGCCGAGCCGCGCGCCGACGGCATGCCACCCAACAACTGGCTCTCGATCTTCGGCGGGGTGGCCTGGGAGTGGGAGCCGAGGCGGCTGCAGTACTATCTGCACAACTTCCTCAAGGAGCAGCCCGACCTCAACCTCCACAACCCCGAGGTCGTGCAGGCGCTCTTGGGCGAGGCGGAGTTCTGGCTGCAACGCGGTGTCGACGGCTTCCGGCTCGATGCGATCGACTTCGCGATGCACGACCCGCAGCTGCGCGACAATCCGGTGCGCGGACCCGACCAGCCGCCCGCCCGCGGGCTGCGCGTACGCACACCCTATGCGCGCCAGGTGCACATCCACGATAAGGCGCACCCGGAGATCATCGAGCAGCTGCTCAAGCCCCTGCGCCGGCTGGCCGACCGCTACGGCGCCGTGCTCCTGGGCGAGCTCTCGGGGGACGGCCAGCTGGAGCGGGCGGCGGCCTACACCCGGGGCGGCGATCGCCTGCATTTTGCCTACACCTTCGATCTTTTGGCCGCGCCGTTCACGCCACGAGGCCTGCACGAGATCGTCCAGGGGCTGGAAGGGATGATCGCGGACGGCTGGGCGTGCTGGGCCTTCGGCAACCACGACGTGGTACGGGCGCCCTCCCGCTTCGGCGGCGAGGCGTACGATCCGGCGCTCGCGACGCTGCTGCCGGCGCTGCTCGGTTCGCTGCGCGGCTCGGCCTGCCTCTACCAGGGCGAGGAGCTGGGCCTGCCCGAGGCGGATCTCGCCTACGAGGACATCCGCGACCCGCCGGGCGTCGCGTTCTGGCCGCAGTTCAAGGGGCGCGACGGTGCCCGAACGCCGCTGCCCTGGCGCGAAAACGCGCCGTTCGGCGGCTTCAGCGCGACCAGGCCGTGGCTGCCGATCCCGGAAGCACATCTTGCGCTCGCGGTCGACCGGCAGGAGGGGGACGCCGGCTCCGTTCTCAACCGCACCCGCCGCTTTCTGCGCTGGCGCAAGCAGCACGACGCTCTCGTTCGCGGCGGCATGCGCTTTCTCGACGCGCCCGACCCGGTGCTCGCCCTGGTCCGCGAGCACGCCCGGGAGATTGTGCTCTGCGCGTTCAACCTCGGCCCCGACGGCGTGAGCTGGGGCGCGCCCGCGCGCGTCGAGCCGCTGACCGGCCACGGCTTCGCATCGGAGCTGCAGGACGGAGAGATCCGGCTGCCGGGGTACGGCGCGTTCTTCGGCCGGCTTCCGCTCGGCAGGGAGGGCCAGAATGGCTGATATCGCCTTGCGCGACGTGCACAAGTCGTTCGGCAGCGCGCACGTCATCAAGGGCGTGAACCTCGAGATCGAGGACAAGGAGTTCGTGGTCTTCGTGGGGCCCTCGGGCTGCGGCAAGTCGACGCTTCTGCGCCTGGTCGCCGGGCTCGAGGACATCACCAGGGGCCGGCTCCTGTTCGACGGCGAGGAGGTCAACGATCTGCCGCCGGCCGAGCGCGGCATCGCCATGGTGTTCCAGTCCTACGCGCTCTATCCGCACATGAGCGTCTACGACAACATGGCCTTCGGCCTGAAGCTCGCGAAGCTCGGCAGGGCGGGTGTCGACGAGCGGGTGCGGAAAGCCGCGCGCATCCTGCAGATCGAGGCGCTCCTCGACCGCAAGCCCCGGCAGCTCTCGGGCGGGCAGCGCCAGCGCGTCGCGATCGGCCGCGCGATCGTGCGCGACCCGCGCGTCTTCCTGTTCGACGAGCCGCTCTCGAATCTGGACGCGGCGCTACGCGTGCAGATGCGGATCGAGATCGCGAAGCTCCACCGCAACCTCGACGCGACCATGATCTACGTCACCCACGATCAGGTCGAGGCGATGACGCTCGCCGATCGCATCGCGGTCCTGAACGCCGGCCGGCTCGAGCAGTTCGGCAGCCCGCTCGAGCTGTACCACCATCCGGAGAACCTGTTCGTGGCCGGCTTCATCGGCTCGCCGCGCATGAACTTCCTCGAAGGCGAGATCTCGGCCGCCGGGAGCAACGGCGTCCTCGTGCGCCTGCCGGGCGGCGGCGAGATCATCGCACCTGTGACGGCCGACGGCGCCCAGCCGGGACAGAAGGTGACCTTGGGCATGCGGCCCGAGCATTTGCGCGAGGGGGGCGGCGGCGATGCCGAGCTCGAGGGCCGGGTGATCGCGGTCGAGCACCTGGGCGGCGAGACCTACGTCTACCTGGACCGGCCGGACGCCCAGGCGCCGCTGGTGGTTAAGGCGGCCGGCAACTCGCAGACCCGGGTCGACGACCTCCTGCCGGTCGGCGTGCCAGCCACCGCCTGCTACCTCTTCGACGACGAGGGCCTGGCGTTCCGGCGGCAGCCGCCCGTATAAACAGGCCGGATTCGATCCGC
>CAZXYL010000029.1:0-2989 GCA_964644915.1 uncultured Geminicoccaceae bacterium | reverse complement strand
TGGGACTACTGGGAGGTTGACGGCCGCACGCCCAAGGGCCAAATCGGCGAGGCGGTCGAGGCGGTCGAGCGCGTGCTGGAGGCGGATCCCGAACATCCCGGCGCGATCGATCTATACATCCATCTGGTCGAGGCCTCCGATACGCCCGAGCGCGCCGAGCCGCATGCCGACCGCCTGGCTGCCCTGATGCCGGCCGCCGGGCACATCGTGCACATGCCCGCGCACATCTACTACCGGGTCGGGCGCTATCTCGACTCGCTCGAGCTCAATATCGCCGCGGCCGAGGCGGACGAAGCCTATCTCGCGCAGGTCGATGTCGCCGAGGTGCATGCGGATGGCATCTATCCTTACGGCTATTATCCGCACAACGTGCACTTCGTGGTCACCTCCGCTCACATGGCGGGCGACGACAAGGCCACGATCGAGGCCGCGGACAAGCTCGCCCAACTCATCCCGGACGCGGTCGCGGAGCAGGTGGGCCTGGTCCATCCGGTCATGGCGGCACCGTATTTCGCCTACGCCGATTTTCGCGAGCCGGCCGCGACGCTGGATGTGCCCGATCCGGGAGACGGCCTGCCGTATCTAAAGGCGATGTGGCACTACATGCGCGGCGTGGCCCAAGCGAGGCAGGGCGAGATGGAGGCGGCGCGCGACGAGGCGGCGCGGATCGCCGAGATCGCCCGTACCGCCGATCTCACCCTGCTGACCGAGTGGGCGGTGCCGGCCGATGACGTGCTGGCGATCGCGCGCCACGTGCTCGAGGGGCGGATCGCGCAGGCCGAGGGCGATCTCGAGCGGGCGATCGACAGCTACGAGGTGGCGGTCCAGATCCAGGACGCCCTGCCCTACATGGAGCCGGCCTACTGGTATTATCCGGTGCGCCAGTCGCTCGGCGCCGTCCTGCTGATGGCGGGCGAGGCCGAGAAGGCGGAACAGACCTTCCAGGACACCCTGGTCAACTGGCCGAACAACGGCTGGGCACTTTACGGCCTGATGGAGGCGCAGAAGGCGCAAGGGGACGATGTGGCTGCTGCGCACACGGAGGACCTGCTCGACGCCGCCTGGGCGGGCGAGCGCAGCCTCCTGGACCTCGAGCGGCTCTAGAGCTCGGATCGCAGCGACGACGTGGCGCCCCCTCGTGGGGCGCCCTTTTCATTCGCCCCGCGCGGCCCGCAGCCGCCGCGCTCCCGCGTCTTCCCTTGCCGGGCAGCGCACGTCCGGCGACGTCAGCTGGATGCGTCCTGGCGCACGAACCGGGTCGCGACCACGCACACGGCGGGCGCGCCCGTGACCGGATCCGTGGTCGGGGCGACGGTGACCCGCTCCACCGCGCCGCTGTCCCAGCGGATCGTATACTCGCGAAACGCCCCGATGCCGCCGTGGTCGTCGAGAATCTTGGCCCCGCCGAGCGCCTCGTACTTGATGAACTTCTCCAGGGTGGGCCGGCAGTTCCGGGTCTTGGCGGTGTACTCGTGCGCCTCGACCGGGATGGCGGATGCCAGCGAAGAGGTCACCAGAATGGCGATCGCGGACAGCGTGCGCAGCATACTCTTTCTCCCCGATTGAAACAGTCATGATCCTTATACGCGCTATAGTAGATACGCAACATCCGGGTGAGGCGACCGCCTGAGGCGGCGGCTCGCGCCAAAGCCCCCTCATGCGTTGTGCGCGCCGGTGCCATTTGCCATTTCCGTCGCACGGCCGTTAACCTCCTTCAAGGGAGGACGAACCATGACCGACGAGGTGTTCCTGATCACCGGCGCATCGAGCGGTATCGGTGCTGCCACCGCGCGTGCCGCGGCCGAAGCTGGCTATCGCCTGGTGCTGGCCGCGCGCTCCGCGGACAAGCTGGCCCGGCTGACCGAGGAACTGGGCGGGCCGGACCGAGCGGTCGCGGTGCCTTGCGACGTCACCAGCTGGCAGGACCAGCAGGCGATGGCGGCAGAGGCCAAGAATCGCTTCGGCCGCATCGACGTGGTCTTCGCCAATGCCGGGATCGGCGGCTCGCCCGGGGGATTTTCCGGGGCCGATCCGGAGCAGTGGCGCGCCATGATCCTGACCAACGTCCTGGGCGTGGGCCTCACGCTGCGCGCCACGCTGGCCGCGCTGAAGGAGAGCCGCGGCCACGTGCTGATCACGAGCTCGGTCGCCGGCCGGCGCACGCTCGCGGGCTCGATGTACAGCGCCACGAAGTGGGCGGCCACGGCGATCGGCTACGGCCTGCGCGAGGAGCTGCGCGGCAGCGGCGTGCGGGTGACCCTGATCGAGCCCGGCATGGTCGACACGCCGTTCTTCGACGAGCGCAAGGCGGATGCCCTGCAGCCCGAGGACGTCGCCCGCAGCGTCATCTACGCGGTCTCCCAGCCGCGGCACGTGGACGTGCACGAGATCATGGTGCTGCCCACGCCGCCGGTCGGCTGACGGGCTCCCCAGGTCCGTACGACCGCGCCCTCAGAAGCGGTGGAGCTCAGCGGAGCGCGCAGCTCGCGAGGCCGCGCTTCTCGAAATACTGCTGGTGGTAGTCCTCGGCGCGCCAGAAGCGCCCCGCGGGCGTGATCTCGGTCGCGATCGGCCGGCGATACCGGCCCGATGCCTCGAGCGCGGCCTTCGACTCCCGCGCGGCGCGCTCCTGCTCCGCATCGTGGAAGAAGATCGCCGAGCGGTACTGCCGGCCGACGTCCGGGCCCTGCCGGTTCATCTGGGTCGGATCGTGGCTCGACCAGAAAACCTCGAGCAACTCCTCGTAGCTCGCCTTATCGGGATCGTAGTCGACCTCGACCACCTCGGCATGGCCGGTGCGGTCCGTGCACACCAACTCGTAGGTCGGGTGCTCGAAATGGCCCCCGGCGTAGCCGACCGCGGTGGCCACCACCCCCGGCACTCCCCGGAATGCCGCCTCGACGCCCCAAAAGCACCCCGCCCCGAACGTCGCCTTCGCCATGCGCCTTCCCTCCGACAGCTTGACCGCTGGTGCGAACCACCCATCAAT
>CAZXYL010000028.1:0-7829 GCA_964644915.1 uncultured Geminicoccaceae bacterium | reverse complement strand
AGCGGCGCCGAGTTCGGCGTGCGCGGTCACCTCACCGCCTACGACATCAACACGGGCGAGATGGTCTGGCGCGCGTATTCGACCGGACCGGACGACGAGGTGCTCATCAACCCCGAGACCACCACCGAGCTCGGGCAGCCGGTCGAGCCCGACCAGGGCCTCAACACCTGGGAAGGTGACGAGTGGCAGATCGGCGGCGGCACCACCTGGGGCTGGTACACCTACGACCCCGAGCTGGACCTGATATATTACGGCACGAGCAACCCTGGGACCTGGAACCCCAATCAGCGCCCGGGCGACAATAAGTACTCGATGACCATCTTCGCCCGTAATCCCGACACGGGCGAGGCGAAATGGCTGTATCAGAAGACGCCGCACGACGAGTGGGACTATGACGGCGTCAACGAGAACATCCTCGCCGACATCGAGATCGATGGCGAGGAGCGTAAGGTCCTGGTCAACTTCGATCGTAACGGCTTCGCCTACACGATGGATCGGGAGACCGGCGAGCTGCTGGTGGCGGAGAAGTACGACCCGGTCGTCAACTGGGCGACCCACGTCGACCTGGAGACGGGCCGGCCCCAGGTCGTGGCCGAGTTCAGCACCGCCGCCCAGGGCGAGGATGTCAACGTCGAGAACATCTGCCCGGCGGCCCTCGGTACCAAGGACCAGCAGCCCGCGGCATATTCGCCGGAGACCAAGCTGTTCTACGTGCCGACCAACCACGTCTGCATGAGCTACGAGCCGTTCCGGGTGTCCTACACAGCCGGGCATGCCTACGTGGGTGCGACGGTCAGCATGTACCCACCCCCGGGCGAGGACCATCTCGGCCGGTTCATCGCCTGGGACGCGGCTGCAGGCGAAATGGTGTGGGAGATCGAGGAGCCGTTCTCGGTCTGGAGCGGTGCCTTGGCGACCGCGGGCGACATCGTGTTCTACGGCACGCTCGAGGGCTATCTGAAGGCGGTCGACATGGAGACGGGTGACGAGCTGTTCCGCTTCCGGACCCCCTCCGGCATCATCGGCAACGTCAACACCTATACCCACGACGGTAAGCAGTACGTGGCCGTGCTCTCCGGCATCGGCGGCTGGGCCGGGATCGGTCTCGCGGCTGGCCTGATGGCCGAGGAAGGCGCCGCCGGCTGGCACGAGGCCGTCCATCCGGAGCGCGAAGGCGGTACCGGGGTGGACACGGCCGGCCTCGGCGCCGTGGGCGCGTACAAGTCGCTCGCCGATTACACCTCGCTCGGTGGTGTGCTCAGCGTCTTTGCGCTGCCCGACTGATCCATCGCAGCTTCGTTCACCATGTCCGGCATCCTGGAACTTTCCAGGGTGCCGGACTCGTTTGTCAGCTGGACTGCTGCGCGTACGGCCCTGGCCGTCGACGGCAGGCTTGCTATGTTCTTGCAGAGGTCGTGAGGAGGCAGGTTCATCATGTTGCGCAACGGGCGAGGTCGGATCGCCCCTCTGGCATTCGCCGCCGCGATCGCGCTGCTCGCGCACGGGGGCGCGCCCGCCCAGGAGGCGGCCGAGGAGGCTCCGGACTGGGAAGAGCGCCCCTACATCGAGCAGGACGGCGCGTTCGACTACGGCGTGTTCAATGGCCATCGGCGCTACCATGCGCACTGCCACGTCTGTCACGGCCCGGATGCGCTCGGGAGCACGATCGCGCCGGCGCTTGCCCAATCGCTGAAGACGTTGAGCTACGAGGAATTCCTCGAGGTCGTGGTGAACGGGCGGGAGACCGCGGCGGCCGGTCAGCAGAACGTGATGCCGTCCTTCGGCGAGGTTCCAGACGTGATGCTGTACATCGATCACCTCTATGCCTACCTCAAGGCGCGCGCGGATGGCGAGCTGGAGCGCGGCCGACCGCAGCGCCTGCCGCCCGAGGAGGACCCGGTGTTTCAAGAGTTCCAGGCGCAGCAAGGCTGAACAAACGCCGCTCTGGGGAGGAGCGCCGCCCTGTTCAAGCGTTCCGGGAGGCATGAGCGATGATACGCAGGAGCCAGCGCTGGCTGCTCATCTGGACGTTCGCGATCTGCGGCGCGGCGGCGGCGGAGGCCGCGGACACGGCGACGACCGATCTGGTTGATCGCTCGGCTTTTCGCGTCTGCGCCGACCCGAACAACCTGCCCTTCTCCAATGACGAGAAGGAGGGGTTCGAGAACAAGATTACCGAGCTTCTGGCGAGCGAACTCGGCGTACCGGTGACCTACACCTACTATCCCGACACCATGGGCTTCGTTCGCAATACCCTGAACCTCGCTCACTGCGACGTGATCATGGGCGTGGGCAGCGCGAACGAGCTGCTACAGAACACCAATCCCTATTACACGTCGACTTATGCCTTGGTGTACCGCGCCGATTCCGGGCTCAGCCTCGAATCGATGGCCGATCCCGCGCTCCGCGACCTGCGGATCGGCGCGATCGCCCAGACACCACCTGTCACGGTGCTCGCCAAGCGCGGCCTCCTGAAGAACATGAAATCGTACCACCTCATGGTGGACACCCGTCACTACTCTCCGGCCCGTGACCTGGTCGAGGACGTCGCCTCGGGGGAGCTGGACGTCGGCGTGGTCTGGGGCCCGTTCGCTGGTTACTGGGCGGCGCGCCAGGACGTCCCGCTCGAGGTCGTACCGCTCGTCGGCGAGCAGGAGGGCGTCCCCATGAGCTTTCGCATCTCGATGGGCGTGCGCCACGGCGAGCACGACTGGAAGCGTCAGCTCAACGAGCTGATCGCGAGCCACCAGCAGGAGATCAACGCCATCCTGCTCGAATACGGCGTGCCGCTCCTCGATCGCCGGGGCCAGCCGATGCGGGACGATGCGGCCGGCAGTCCGCCCGACGCGGCGCAGGGAGCCGGCTGACGATCACGCGGCGTGGAACGCGAGGTTGACACCGGTCGTTAGCAGTGGTGGAGTCGACTTCTGGCCCACTGTGGCCGCCAGGCCGTTCGCGAAACCCATAACCAGGGAGACACGTTGTGTTGAAGTGGAAGTCCCCGCGCGTCGTCGAGCTCAGCTGCGGCTCAGAAATCAACGCCTACTTCCCCGCCGAGCTCTGAGCGGCCGCCGCCCCGGCGGGTGGGCCAGGAGGTGAGCCATCCGGATCATCGTCCTCGGCGCCGCCGCGGGCGGCGGGTTTCCGCAGTGGAACTGCGCCTGCAGCAACTGCCGGCGTGTCCGCGCCGGCGATCCGGGGGCGAGGCCGCGCACGCAGTGCTCGGTGGCCGTCAGCGCTGACGGTGAGCGGTGGTGTCTGCTGAACGCATCGCCTGACCTGCGGGCGCAGATCGAAGCCACCCCGGCCCTGCAGCCGCAACGTGGTCCGCGCCACAGCCCGATCGAGGCAATCGTCCTCACCAACGGTGACATCGACGCCGTAGCGGGGCTCTTGCACCTGCGCGAGAGCCAGGCGTTCCGCCTTTACGCCACGCCCCGCGTGCTTGCCGTGCTCGACGACAATCCCGTTTTCCAGGTGCTCGACCGCGAGCTGGTGCGGCGCCTGCCGCTGAACCTCGGGACGACGGTGGATTCCGGCGGCTTGTCGATCGAGCCCTTCGCCGTGCCGGGAAAGGTGGCGCTCTACCTCGAGGATGGCACGCCGGAGATCGGGGCGCAGACCGAGGACACGATCGGGCTCCGGCTCCAGGCCGCCGGCGGCGCATTCTGTTTCGTACCGTCCTGTGCCGAGGTGAAGCCGGACCTCGCGGCGCGCCTGGCCGGGTGCGAGCTGCTGTTCTTCGACGGTACCGTCTATGACGACGACGAGATGATCAAGGCAGGCACCGGCACCAAGACAGGGCGGCGCATGGGGCACATGAGCGTGGCTAGGCCGGACGGGTCGCTCGCGGCGCTCGCCGGCCTGGACGCCGCCCGCAAGATCTACGTCCACATCAACAACACCAACCCCATCCTGCTCGACGATGCGCCGGAACGGGAGCGTGTCGCGGCCGCGGGATGGGAGGTGGCTTACGACGGTATGGAGATCGAGCTGCCGTGCGCCCGATGAGCCCGGACGAGCTGGAGGCGGAGCTGCGCCGCATCGGCGCCGAGCGCTACCACGCGCGGCATCCGTTCCACAAGCTGCTGCACGAGGGTCGGCTGGATCGCAACCAGGTCCAGGCCTGGGCGCTCAATCGCTACTATTATCAGAGCATGATCCCGATCAAGGACGCGGCCATCCTGTCGCGGATGCCGACGCCGGAGCTGCGTCGCGCCTGGCGCCAGCGCCTGGTCGACCATGACGGCGAGGCGCCCGGCACCGGCGGCATCGCGCGCTGGCTCGCGCTCACCGACAGCCTGGGCCTGGAGCGGGATTATGTGGTCTCGACCCGCGGCCTGCTGCCGGCGACCCGCTACGCGGTCGACGCCTACGTCCACTTCGTCCGCGAGCGCTCGCTGCTCGAGGCGATCGCGTCCTCGCTCACCGAGCTGTTCGCGCCCGCGATCATTGCCGATCGGGTCGCGGGCATGCTCGCCAACTACGATTTCGTGACCGCCGAGGCCCTGGCGTATTTCGACAAGCGCCTGACGCAGGCGCCGCGGGACGCCGAGTTCGCGCTCGACTACGTGAAGCGCGAGGCGCGCCGCGAAGATCAGCAGCAGGCGGTCCTCGACGCGCTGACCTTCAAATGCGATCTCCTCTGGGCGCAGCTCGACGCGCTGGAGCACGCCTACCTCGAGCCGGGGCGGGTCCCGCCCGGCGCGTTCCGGCCGGCGGCGTCATGAGTGAGGCCACCACCGTGACCGAGGCCAGCGTGCCGCGCCTGCGCCGCGGGGTGAAGCTGCGCTTCGATCAGCGGCGCGAGGCCTGGGTCCTGCTGGCGCCGGAGCGGGTCCTGATGCCGGACGAGACCGCGGTCGCGATCCTGCAGCGTTGCGACGGCGCGGCCACGGTCGGGGCCATCGTCGACGATCTGAGCCGCGCTTACGATGCCGAGCGCGCGCTGATCGCCGGCGATGTGACCGCTCTGCTGCAGGACCTCGCCGCCAAGGGAGTAATCGAGACATGACGCCTTTGCCACCACCGCTCTCGATGCTCGCGGAGCTGACCCACCGCTGCCCCCTGCAGTGCCCTTATTGCTCGAACCCGCTCGAGCTCGAGCGCGCCAATCGCGAGCTCGACACGGCGACCTGGCTGCGGGTGCTCGAGGAGGCGGCCGAGCTCGGCGTGCTCCAGGTCCACTTCTCGGGCGGCGAGCCGACGCTGCGCCGCGACCTGCCCGAGCTGGTCGCCGGCGCGGCGCGGGCCGGGCTCTACAGCAACCTGATCACGGCCGGCGTCCTGCTGGACGAGGCGAAGGTGGCGGCGCTGGCCGAGGCGGGCCTCGACCATTTGCAGCTCAGCATCCAGGACAGCGAGGCCGGCAATGCCGACCGCATCGCCGGCCATCGCGACGCGCACGCCAAGAAGATGGCGGTCGCAGGCCTGGTCCGCGCGGCCGGCCTGCCGTTGACGCTCAACGCCGTCGTGCACCGCCAGAACCTGCACCATCTGCCCGCGATGATCGAGCTCGCCCTCGAGCTCGGGGCCGGGCGGCTCGAGGTCGCGCACGTCCAGTACCATGGCTGGGCGTTCGTGAACCGCGCGGCGCTGCTGCCGAGCCGCCGGCAGGTCGAGGACGCGACCCGCACCGTCGCGGCCGCGCGCGCCCGCCTCGAGGGCCGGCTGGTGATCGACTACGTCGTGCCCGACTATTACGCCACCTACCCCAAGACCTGCATGGGCGGCTGGGGGCGGCAGACCCTGAACGTCACGCCCTCGGGTAAGGTGCTGCCCTGCCACGCCGCCGAGACCATCGAAGACCTTCGCTTCGATTTGGTGACCGAGCGCTCGCTCGCCGACATCTGGGAGAACTCCACCGCCTTTCGCCTCTATCGGGGCACCGATTGGATGCCCGAGCCCTGCCGGAGCTGCGCCCGGCGCGAGATGGACTGGGGCGGCTGCCGCTGCCAGGCGTTCGCGTTCGCCGGCCGGGCGGACGTCACCGACCCCGCCTGCGCGCTCTCGCCACATCATGCGAGCCTGGTGGCCCTGGCCGAGCACGAGGCCGCGGCTGCCGAGCCGCCGCCGTTCGTCTACCGCCGCCCGAGCAACGCGCCAGGCCGCCGGTCGGCGGGCCGAACGCTGGCGACCGTGGAGAGCTGAGCGCGTAGCCTTCATCCCAGCTTCGGCAGCGGGGTCCCGAACGGCGCTTCAGCCCTCGAAGCGGCTGCTCTTCGGGAACCCCTTGGGCACCAGCCGGCCGGCCTGGCCGCGCTTGCCGAGCCAGGGGCCGAGGTCGGTCAGCGTGCGCTCGCCCCGGCCGTTCTGCCAGGAGAGGCCGCTCGCCAGCGCGAAGATGCGGGCATCGGAGAGTTGCCCGCCTTTGTAGCGCTGCAGGAGCACACCCTTGCCGCGCGCCATCACGGGCACATCACCCAGCGGGAAGATCAGGAGCTTGCGGTTGCTGCCGACCACGGCGACGTGATCGCCGTCCACCGGCCGCACGACGGCGAGCGTCTCGTCGGGATCGAGGTTGAAGACCTGCTTGCCGGCCCGGACCTGGGCCGCGATCGCCGCCTCCTCGACCACGAAGCCGCGGCCGCTGCGCGAGGCGAGGAGCAGCCTGCCGTCCGTGCGGTGCACCTCGAGGAAGACCGGCTCGGCACCCCGCGCGAGGTCGATCTGCAGCCGCAGGGGCTCGCCCTGGCTGCGCCCGCCGGGCAGGCGGTCGACAGGCAGGAGATAGCTGCGGCCGTCGCTGCTGAGCAGCAGGAGCTTGTCGGTGCTCTGCGCGTGGAGGACGAAGCTCGGCGCGTCGCCCTCCTTGTACTTCAGCTCGCCCGGGTCCTCGATGTGGCCGCGCAGCGCCCGGATCCAGCCCTGACGCGAGCAGACCACCGTGACCGGCTGCCGCTCCACGGGCGTCTCGATCGCCTGCAGGTCGACTACGGGGGCGGCCTCCAGCGTGGTCCGGCGCCGGCCGAGCGCGCCGCCACCGAACTTGGCGCCGATCTCCTCCAGCTCGTCCTTGAGCCGCTGCCGGCGCTTCGTCTCGCTGCCCAGGAGCGCCTGCAGCTTGCGCCGCTCGGCTGTCAGGCCTTTCTGTTCCTTGACGATCGCCTGCTCCTCGAGGCGACGCAGGTTGCGCAGGCGCATGTTCAGGATCGCCTCGGCCTGGCGCTCGTTGAGCTCGAAGGCGCGCATCAGCTCGGCCTTGGGCTCGTCCTCCTCGCGCACGATGCGGATCACCTCGTCGAGGTTGAGGTAGGCCACGCGGTACGCGCTCAAGACCTCCAGGCGATCGTCGATCTTGCCCAGCCGGTGCTTCGAGCGCCGGATCAGCACCACCATGCGGTGCGCGAGAAAGGCGTTCAGCACCTCGCCGAGGCCCATGACCCGCGGCACGTTCTCGGCGTCGAGCACGTTCAGGTTCAGCGGCAGGCGGACCTCGAGCTCGGTCAGGCGGAACAGCTGCTCCATGAGCAGCGCGTCGGGAACCGTGCGCGCCCGCGGCACCAGCACCAGGCGCACGTCTTCGGTCGATTCGTCCAGGACGTCCGCGAGCAGCGGCAGCTTGCGCTGCGCCATCAGCTCGGCGATGCGCTCGATCAGGCGCGACTTCGGCACCTGGTAGGGGATCTCGGTGACCACAACCTGGTAAAGGCCATGCGGCAGCTCCTCGCGCTGCCAGCGGGCGCGCAGCCGGAAGCTGCCGCGGCCGGTGCGATAGGCCTCGAGCAGGCTGTTCCGCGGCTCGACCAGCACGCCGCCGGTGGGCAGGTCCGGCCCCTGGACCTGGCGCAGCAGCGTCTCGGTCGATGCGTCCGGCTGGTCGAGCAGCA
>CAZXYL010000027.1:0-12400 GCA_964644915.1 uncultured Geminicoccaceae bacterium | reverse complement strand
ACGTCGATCCGGCCGGAGACCGGTGTCCAGCCGAGGATGCCCGAGAAGAGGATGATGAGCAGCAGCGCCCACCAGAAGATCGGCATCGAGTAGCCGGTGAGCGAGATGCCCATCAGCGTGTGATCGAACATCGAGCCGCGGTTGACCCCGGCGAGGATGCCGGCGGGCAGGCCGATGACCGTGGCCAGGAAGAGCGCGAACAGCGACAGCTCGATCGTGGCCGGAAACAGGTTGAGGAACTCGCTGAGCACCGGCTGACGGGTGACGAGCGAGCGGCCGAGATCGCCCTGCGCGAGATCGCCGAGAAAGAACAGGTACTGCTGCCAGAGCGGCTTGTCGAAGCCGAACTGCTCGCGCAGCAGTGCGTGCCGCTCGGGGCTGAGGCCACGCTCGCCGACCAGGAGCTCCAGCGGATCGCCCGGGACGAGGCGGATCAGCAGGAAGGCCACGATCGTGACCCCGAGGAAGGTCGGGATCAGAACCGCCAGCCGCGCGATCAGGAAGCGGATCATGAGTTCGACGGCCGAGAATCTCTACGGCAGGGTGACGCGACCGCCGTCGGCGACGAAGACCTGGCCGGAGGTGAAGCTCGAGCGCTCGGAGAGCAGGAACAGCGCCGCCTCGGCGATCTCCTCGGGGCGGCCGATGCGCTTGAGCGGGGTGGCGTCGATCATCCGCTGCCGGGCTGCCTCGTTGAGCGAGGCCGCCGGCATGTCGGTGTCGATCA
This sequence comes from uncultured Geminicoccaceae bacterium, assembly GCA_964644915.1. Taxonomy (GTDB): domain Bacteria; phylum Pseudomonadota; class Alphaproteobacteria; order Geminicoccales; family Geminicoccaceae; genus CAZXYL01. The sequence goes on along the minus strand of CAZXYL010000027.1, from coordinate 11,673 downwards.
GCCCGGGCGCGATGGTGTTGATGCGGATCGCGGGCGCGAACGCCTCCGAGCAGTTGCGGGCGAACGCGATCACTGCGGCTTTCGAGGTGCCGTACGCGATCATGGTCGGGCGCGGGCGGAGCCCGGCGATCGACGCGATACAGACGATCCGGCCCCAGCCACGCGCGAGCATGCCGTCCTTGACCGCCATCACCGCAAGGAAGGTGCCGTCGAGGTTGACCGCCAGGGTGCGGCGCCAGGTGCCGAAGTCCAGCTCGGCGTGAGTGCCGGTCTCGGCGACGCCGGCACTCGTGACCAGAAGATCGACCGGGCCCAGCGTGCGCTCGGTGGTCTCGACCAAGCGGGCGACCGCGTCCGGTTCCGACACGTCCGCCTCGACCACGATGCCCTCGCCGCCCCCCGCCTCGATCAGGCCGAGCGTCTCGCGGGCCGCCGCCTCGTTCCGGGCGAAGTTGACCGCGACCCGGGCACCGGCGCGCGCGAGGGCGATGCAGGTCGCGCGCCCGATGCCGCGCGCGCCGCCGGTGACCAGCGCCGTCCGGCCCAGAAACTCCTGCGCTTCCATAGCTTCGCTCCTGCGCTGCGCGAGGCGAGGCCCAGCAGGGGCGACCGTTCCGGCCACCCCTGCGTAACCGTACAGCCTGTCGGTGCGGCCGGCCTCAGCCCTGGAGGTCGACGCCGTAGAAGACGTGGCCGCCGAACGGGTCGATGCGGAAGTCCACCACCTCCTTGCGCACCGGCTTGAACACGATCGAGTGGGCGATCGTGACCCAGGGCGCCTCCTCCTTGAAGATCACCTGCGCCTCTTCGTACAGGCGGATGCGCTCCTCCTGATCGGTGATCTGCTTCGCCTCGCGGATCAGCTCATCGAACGGCTCGTGGCACCAGCGCGCGCGGTTGGCGCCGCCGTCCGCCGCCTCGCACCCCAGCAGCACGGACAGGAAGTTGTCGGGATCGGCGATGTCGGCGGTCCAGCCCAGCAGCAGGGTCTGATGCTCGCCCGCGAGCGAGCGCTGCAGGTATTCGCCCCACTCGAAGCTCACGATCTCCGCCTCAACGCCGATCTCGGCCCAGTCCGACTGGATCAGCTCGGCCATGCGGCGCGCGTTCGGATTGTAGGGGCGCTGGACCGGCATCGCCCAGAGGTCGGTCTGGAGATTGCTCTGGCCGGCCTCCTCGAGCAGCTGCCTGGCCTTGTCGGGATCGTAGGAATAGTCCTCGACCTCGTCGTTGTAGCCCCAAAGGGTCGGCGGGAGCGGGTTCGTGGCGGCGATGCCGGCGCCCTGGAACACGGCGTCGATGATCGCCTCCTTGTCGACCGCCATGTTGAGCGCCTGGCGCACGCGCTTGTCGCCGAACGGCTCCTTGTGGGTGTTGAAGGCGAGATAGCCGACATTCAGGCCCTCCTGCTCCAGCACCTCGACGTCCGGGTGGTTCTGCATCGCCTCCAGATCGGCCGGGTTGGGGTAGGGCATGACGTGGCACTCGCCGGCCTGCAGCTTCTGCCAGCGCACCGAGGCGTCGGGCGTGATGGCGAAGATCAGATTGTCGAGCGGCGCCTTGCCCTCCCAGTAGTCCGGATTGGCCTGATAGCGGATCACGGCATCCTTCTGGTAGGCGACGAGCTGGAACGGGCCGGTGCCGACCGGCTCCAGGTCGACCCGCTCCGGCGTGCCGGCCTCCGTCATCTGATCGGCGTACTCGCCCGAGAGGATCGAGGCGAAGTCCATGGCCATGGTGGCGATGAACGGCGCCTCGGGCCGGTTCAGCACGAACTTCACCGTATGGTCGTCGACCTTCTCGATCGCGCTCAGGAGTTCCGGCATGCCCGTGCTGACGAAGTACTCGTAAGTGGCCCCGCCCACGTTGTGGTAGGGATGATCGTCCTTCAACTGGCGCTCGAAACTGTAGACCACGTCGTCGGCATTGAAGTCGCGCGTCGGCGTGAAGCCGTCCGTGGTGTGGAACTTGACGCCCTGGCGCAGGTGGAAGGTGTACTCGAGGCCGTCGTCGGAGACCTCCCAGCTCTCGGCCAGCAACGGCCGGAGCTCGGTCGTGCCGCGCTCGAACTCGACCAGACGGTTGTAGACCTGACGCGAGGTCGCATCGAACGTGGTGCCGGAGGTATAGAGCGAGGGGTTGAAGCCTTCCGGGCTGCCCTCCGAGCAGTAAACCAGGGTCTTTTGCGCGTGCGCCGCGGTCGTCAGGACGGTCGCCAGCGTCAGCGCCAGGCCCCCGACGACGAATCGATGAGTCATTTCGGTCACTCCCGTTTTGGCCCGCCTCCCGGGCTCTTTGTCGACATCTTGCGAATTGGTCGCGCCGGGCGAGCGCGAGACCTGTGCCTACTAGGGAGGCAAGCCTCGGGGCTTGTCAATCGGCAAGCGTGTGAGCCGCCGCTGCTCGCGGCGAATGCCGCCGCGCGCTTGACAGCCTGCGGCGCGAGGTCGAGCTTTCTCCGGCGAGGAGGATCGATCGATGCAACAGGCCGCCCGCAGACCAGAACCCCTGCCACCGACCAACATCGCGCACGAGCTCGCCGAATTCGCGGCCGGGCTGCGCTACGAGGCGATTCCGGAGGAGGTGCGCGAACGCGCCAAGCACCTGATCCTGGATGCCACCGGCATCGCGCTCGCCTCGACGCGGCACGATTTCGCCAGGCGCGCACTGGCAGGGCTGCAGTCCCTGGGCGATGCCGGCGCGGTGCCGGTGATCGGCATCAGCGCCCGGCTCACCGCGCGCGACGCGGCGACACTCAACGGCATTCTGTGCCACGGGCTCGATTTCGACGACACGCACCTCGCCGGAATCGTCCACGCCACGGCGAGTGCCTGGCCGGCGGCGCTCTCGGCCGCGATCATGACCGGCACCGACGGCCGCGCGCTGCTCACCGCCTACGTGCTGGGGGTCGAGATCGCCGCCCGGCTCGGGGCCGTGGCCAAGGGCGGCTTCCACCAGGTCGGGTTCCACCCGACGGGCCTGTGCGGCGCGTTCGGCTGCGCGCTCGTCGCGGGCAAGCTCATGGGCCTCTCGCCGGCCCAGCTCCGCCACGCCCAGGGCATCGCGCTCAGCATGGCGGCCGGCAGCTTCGAGTTCCTCGAGGACGGCGCCTGGACCAAGCGCCTGCACCCGGGCTGGGCGGCCGCCTGCGGGATCACGGCCGCGGCCCTGGCCAAGGGCGGCTTTGTCGGCGCGACCCGGGTCTACGAGGGCCGCTTCGGGCTTTACAGGAGCCACCTCGGGCCGCGCGAAGCGACGTGCGACTACAGCCTCGCCACTGCCGGGCTGGGCGAGGTCTGGGAGGTGATGAACGTCGCGGTCAAACCCTATCCCGCCTGCCATTTCACCCACGGCTGCCTGGATGCCGCAGCGGCGCTCAGCGCCGAGCCCGGGTTCCGGCCGGCCGAGATCGCGCAGGTCACGGCGCTGGTGCCCGAGGGCGTGGTCAGCACCGTATGCGAGCCGCTCGAGGGCAAGCGGCGGCCGCAGAACGCCTACGATGCGCAGTTCAGCATCCCCTATCAGGTCGCGACGATGCTGCTGCGCGGCCGCTTCACCTTGGCCGAGCTCGAGCCGGAGGTGCTCGCCGATCCCGAGGTCCTGGCGCTCGCCGCCAAGGTCGACTACGCCACGGATCCCGAAACGACCTTCCCCAGGCACTATTCGGGCGAGGTCCGCGTGCGGCTCGCGGACGGTCGCGGGCTGCGGCGGCGCGAGCCGATCAATCGCGGTGCGCCGGACCGCCCGCTCGCCCACGCCGAGATCGTCGAGAAGTTCGGGGCGAACGCCGCCACCGTGGTGTCGCCGGCACGGGCCCGGGAGGTGCAGGACCTCGTCCTGGGCCTGGACCGGCAGCGCCACGCCGCGGGCCTGGCCCAGGGGCTGGCGGCGGGGTAGGCCCGGCGACCTCGATCCTCGGCGTGAGTTCGAATGGCACACCGGCATGCGATCACCGGGTCCGACCCGCTGAAGGCGATCAGCGCGTCGACGATCGAGCACTACGCGCGGGTCGCCGAGGTCTATCGCCAGGCCACCTGGAGCCACGACGTCGGCCAGAACATCGAGGCCCTGCTGGACGCGCTGCCGGGCCAGCCGCCGCATCGGATTCTCGATCTCGGCTGCGGGCCGGGCCGTGATCTCGTGACCTTGCGCGATCTCGGGCACGAGCCGGTCGGGCTCGACGGCTGCGCCGAGTTCGTCCGGATGGCCCAAGCCGCCTCGGCGTGCGAGGTCTGGCAGCAGGACCTCCTCGGCCTGGACCTGCCGGCCGGGCATTTCGACGGCATCTTCGCCAATGCCGTGCTCTTCCACGTCCCGAGCGAGGCGCTGCCTGACGTGCTCGCGCATCTGCACCGGGCGCTCCGGCCGGACGGCGTGCTGCTCAGCTCCAACCCGCGCGGTGACGACGAGGAGGGCTGGGCGGACGAGCGCTACGCGTGCTTCTACCGGCTCGAGACCTGGCGGCGACTGGTCGGCAGGTGCGGCTTCGAGCTGATCCGGCACTGGTTCCGGCCGCCCGGCCGGCCACGGCGGCAGCAGCCCTGGCTCGCGACCTTGTGGCGCAGGATCTGATCAGCGCAGGGTGCGCTCGAGCAGCGGCAGCAGCACGCCCAGCCGTTCCGCGAGCCCTTTCAGATCGACGGCGGTCGGGTCGAGCAGGATCTCACCGAGCGGCCGCTCGTCGAGCGTCACGTCCGCGAGCAGCTCCGCCCGGGTGAGCCGGCCGGTGCCGTCGACATCGTAGCTCGCATACAGGTTCTCCAGTCCGATCGAATCGACGAGCCAGAGCCCGAATGTGATCAGCGACCGCTCGCGCCGGGTGAGCGCCTCCTGGCGCTCCTCCGACCACTCCGCGAGCGCGTCGCGCAGGAGCTCCAGCTCCTCGAGCGAGAGGGTGCCGTCGCCGTCGGCATCGGCGAACTCCCAGGCGACCTCGATGCAGTCACGGGCCGGCTGGTGCTCGCATACCGGGCCGGCGACCGTGACGAAGCGGTCGAACGCGAGCATCGTGGCCGCGAAATCCCGGTCCAGGGCCTGCGCGGCCCCGCTCGCGAGCACCGAGCCCGCGACCAGCGCGGCCGCGAGATGAGCCGTGCCGGCGGGGCGACGGTCAGGCGACAAGGGCGATGCCGATCAGGGCGGCCACGACCAGCACACCGATCACGCCGAGCACGACCCAGGTCGGCCGGCGACCGGGAATGCCGCCTTGCGCGCGCGCCGGCTGGTCACCCGCAGGCCGCTGCTGCTCGGCGGCCGCGGAGCCGCCGATCGCTTCCGGTGGCGTGCGCGCGCCGCCCGCCTCCTCGTCGGCGCCGAGGGGTGCTGCCGCCGGATCGGGGGCCGCTACCTTATCACCGGTCTCGCCGGCGTCGATCCGGCTGCGCGCCTGGTCCCAGTTCCTTTCGGTCCTGCGTTCCGCGTTCACGGGCCCAACTCTCTTGGATTCATCCTGTTCTCCGAACGTCGCAGCCGGAGGCCGGTTCCGGCCGGGCGCGCCGGCCGGAGCCGGTCAGCCGGTCGGATTGCCGAGCTCCAGCACGGCGTTGCCGACGACGCCGCGCTCCATGGCCTCGTGCGCCGCGACGACGCTCTCGAGCGGGAAGCGCCGGGCGACGTAGTGGCGCAGATCGCCCGACTGCAGCCAGCGCGTGATGTCCAGGGTCGCCTGCCGCTTGGCCTCATCCGGCATGATGAAGACCAGGATGAAGCGCACCGTGGCGCTCTTGTAGGCCAGGCCGTAGAACGGCACCTTCGGCTCCAGGATCGCATCCGAGGCGTAGGCGGCGATGACGCCGTTGGTCCTCAATGTCTTCAGGCTCTGCTCCAGGTTGCCGCCGAACTCGACCTCGACGATGCGGTCCACGCCCTCGCCGCGGGTGATCTCATCGATCCGCTGCGGCACGTTCTCGGCCTTGTAGTTGAAGACGTAGTCCGCCCCGGCATCGGCCGCGATCTCGGCCTTCTGGTCGTTGCTCACCGTGGTGAGCACGCGCGCGCCGCCGAGCTTGGCGAACTGGATCGCATACGCGCCGACCGCGCCCGCCCCGCCGGTGACCAGGATGGTCTGGCTCGCGACCGGGCCGTCGGCGAAGACGGCGCGATGCGCGGTCATCGCGGGAATGCCGAGGCAGGCAGCCTCGGCATAGCCGGTGCCCTCGGGCAGGCGCACGGCGCGGCTCTCGGGCAGGCAGACGAACTCCGCCGCAGTGCCCATGAGGCGCTGCCACTGCGCCTCGTACACCCAGACCCGCTCGCCGATGCGCGCGGGCGCAACGCCCTGGCCCACCGCATCGATCACGCCGGCACCGTCGAAGTGCGGCACCACCCGGCTCTCCACGGTCTGGCCGCGGGCGCCGCGCCGGCGCTTGATGTCGACCGGGTTGATGCCCGAGGTCACCAGCCGCACCCGCACCTCGCCCGGAAGCGGCTCGGGCGTCGGCAGCTCGCCCACGGTCAAGACGTCGGCGGCCTCACCATTGCGCTCGTACCACACGGCTCGCATGTCCCGGCTCCCTACATCGGCTCGCGCTCTGACCAAAGGATGCGCGCCATCATGTGGGGACGATCGCGAGCGGATTGCAGTTCGTCGGCCGATGGCAGGAGCGGCGCCGGCGGCAGGTCAGTCGCGGCTGGCGCGCCGCAGGAGGTTGACCAGCGCGAGCAGGACCACGGCGCCGACCACGGCCATGGCGAGCTCGACCATCCAGCCCTCGTCCGGAACGCCCAGGAGCGCGAACAGCTTGCCGCCGATCACGCTGCCGATGATGCCGACGATGATGTTGACGACCAGCCCGAAGCCGGCGCCTCGCATCAGGACGCCGGCCACCCATCCGGCGATGGCGCCCGTGATCAGGAGGGCCAGGAGTTCCAGCAAGCCTTAGAAGCGGGTGAGCGACTGGTGCAGGGCATTCACGCCGTTGCTCGCCACCACCTGCTGGCGCGAGCGGACCACCTCGCCGGGCTCGACCGCGCGGCCGTAGTAGGCCTGGTTCCAGTCGTGCTTGGGCACCACCACGGTGCCGTCGACCGCGAAACCGCCATAGAGCCCCTTGCTCTTGGCGAAGACGTAGAGGTCCTCGCCGAAATGGGTGGTCGTGCCGGCCCCGACCGCAGCGCCGATCCGTCCCACGGCGAGGCCGGCATCGGCGCCGAACTTCACCTTGACCCGGGAATCCACGAGCTTGCCGACCGCGCCCTCGTTCATGATCGTGAACACCACGTCCGAGCTCTGGCCGCCGAACTGCAAGCCGAAGCTGCCGCCGTAGAGGTCGTAGAAGGCGGGATGGCCCCAGGTGCCGGTCTGCGCATCGCGCACCAGCAGCACGCCGACGCCGTGCTCGGCGCCGAAGAAGAAGCCCGCCTTGAGCATCTCCGGCACGATCAGGACCGCATAGGCGTTCTGGACATAGACCCGCATCTCCCCGAAATTCGGATCGTCCAGGAAGGCGTCCAGCGCCAGCCGAGCGCGCTCGACCACACGTTGCTGACCCGTCGTCTCGGCCTGAGCGGTCGTCCCGACCAGAGTCGCCAGCACCAGGCCGATCGCCAGGGTCAGGCGCCTTGCGGACTTGACCATGATCGCGTTTCTCCTCCTCGCCGGGCTTGGGTAAGTGAGCGGCGCCGGCCATATCATTGGAAACCTAAGTTATCCTTGAGCGGACTGTCAACATAGCAATGCAAGATCTTGTTAAGTATGAGGGTTGCCGTCTGCGAATTGGTGCGGCGCCCGGTGCGCTGCCAGGATGCCCATGCGCAAGCTGCTGATCGTGCTCCTGATCGTCGTGATCGCTCTCGTCGCGCTGGTCGCGGCGTTGCCCTGGCTGGCGGCACCCGGGCTCAGACTGGCGCTGCGCGCCGGGGGAGTCGAGCAGGTCGCATTCGAGGAGGTGCGGCTCGGCCTCGACCGGCTCGAAGTGACCCGGCTCGCCCTGGGGGATCCGCCCGGCCAGGAGATCGGTTATCTCGAGGCGCGCTACCGCCCCGGCGAGCTCTTTCAGGGCCGGGTGCGAAGCGTGACGCTCCAGGATGTCGTGGTGCGCGGCCGGGTCACCGAAGAGGGCGTGCAGCTCGCGGGGCTCGAGGAGAACGGGGACGGCGCCGGGCTGCCAGGTCTGCCGCTGCCGGAGCAGCTCCTGGTGCGCAACGCGCGCCTCGAGCTCGAGACGCCGGTCGGCCAGCTGATCGTGCCCGTGCGCGCCGAGCTGCGGCCGCGCGGCGACCTCGCCGACTTCACCCTCGAGATCGAGCAGGTGCACCTGGCCGAGGCATCGGCGCGCGTCGGCGCCGATCTCCAGCTGGAAGGCGTCGTGCCGTTGCCTCGGCCCAGCCTCGCGGACCTGGTCGCCGAGGGGCATCTGCAGCTTTCTGCCGAAGGGCTGGACGTGCCGGGCGTAGGCCGAGGCATCGACGGTTCGGGGCGCTGGGACCTGCGCGTCGCCGACGGCGTCCTGCAGGCGGAGACGTCCGATCTCGACGTCCATATCGCGGCGCCGTCCGACGATCTCGGTGAGCTCGCAGCGGCGCTGCCGGCGCCCTGGCGCGTGCAGGTCGGCGCCCCCGGGCAGCCGCTCACGCTCCTGGCCCAGCGGCAGGATGCGGGCGCCCTGATCGAGGTGGAGGGCCCGGCGGCGCTCGCGGCCGCAGGCCCGATGCTCGATGCGACCCTCGCCGGCGCCTTGGTGCTCGACGACGGTCTGGCGCTGCGCGAAGTGCGGCCGCGCTCGGCGACCATTGCGGCCTCGGGCCTGCGCTGGGCCGGCATGACGCTCCCGCGCGTCGATCTCGCCCTCGATGCCGAAGGGTCGCTCTCGGACCTGGAGGGCAGGCTGCGCGTCGATCTCGAAGGCGGCGGCGAGCTCGCCCCGAATCTACAGCTGTCCGGTCTGTCGCTGGAACAGACGCTCTCCTTCTCACGCTCGCCGGAGCAGCTGACGCTGACCTTGCAGGAGGGCGGGACGCTGCGCCTGGAAGAGCTCGCCCTCGAGGAGCGCGTGCGCGGCAGCGGCATCACGGCACAGCTTGCGCCCGCGGATACGGCCCTGCTCACGGCACGACTCGAGAACGGCCGCATCGCGGCCTGGACGAGCGCGCTGGGCGCTGCGCTGGATGCCGACGTTCTCACCGTCCTCGCGGGCGGGGAGCCGGTCGAGCTCGGCGGCGCGACCCAGCAGCTGCACCTCGCGCTGAGCGGCTCGGGTCGGCAGCTGGCGCGAGGTGCCATCCGGATCGCCAACGGCCGGGCGCGGCTGCCCGAGCGAGAGATCGAGCTGCAGGATGTCGTCACCGAGGTCGCCTTCGACCGCGGCGGCCTGGCAACCGATCAGAGGATCCCGGTCGACATCGGGAGGATCAGCCACGGTGCGACGCCGCCCTTGTTCCCGCCGCTCGGGCTCGAGGCGGAGCTGCGCCCCGAGGCGGAGCAGATCGGATTTGCGGGTCAGGTCACGGTGGCCGACGGGCGGGTCGAGCTGGTCGCAGACGGCGTGCACGACCTGTCCGCCGGGCGCGGCGAGGCGCGGATCGAGACGCCGCTCGTGACGTTCGCCCCGGACCGGCTCCAGCCCGGCGATCTGGCCCCGGCGCTCGGCGCGACCCTGCGGCGGGTCTCGGGTCAGATCGCGCTCGACGGCGACCTCGCCTGGGCGCCGGGCGAGGTCAGTGGCGAGCTCGCGCTCCTGCTCGAGAACCTCTCGTTCGATGCCGGCCCGGCGCGCATCGAGGGCGTGAACGGGCTGGTCCGGTTCGATCGGCTCTGGCCGCCCGGCACCCGGCCCCGGCAGCAGCTCGCGATCACCTTGGTCGACCTCGGCCTGCCGCTCACCAACGGCCTGATCACGTTCCAGCTGGACGAGGGCCAGGAAGCGGCGGTGGAGCGGCTGCGCTTCCGCTGGGCGGGCGGCACGTTGCGGGCCGATCCATTCACTGTCCGTTCAGGCGCCGAGGCGCTATCTCTCACCTTGAAGGCTGAGCAGCTGGACCTCGGCGAGCTCCTGGAGCAGGTGCGTCTGCCGGGACTGACGGGTGAAGGGGCGATCAGAGGGTTGCTGCCGGTCCGCATCCAAGGCGGTGAGGCGGTGATCACCCGCGGCGAGCTGGTCTCCGTTGGCCCGGGCACGCTGCGCTATGGCCCGAACGAGCAGCCGGCGGCGGTCGCGGCCGGCGGCGAAGGGATGGATCTGCTGCTGCAGGCGCTGGAGAATTTCCACTATGAAGAGCTCAGGATCACTCTGGACGGACGAACCGATGCGGACATGGACATCGGCCTGCACATCAGCGGCGCCAATCCCGAGCTCTATGACGGCCACCCTATCGAGTTCAACCTCAGCCTCGAGGGCGAACTCGCCAACATCCTGCGCGCCGGCCTCACCAGCTACCAGCTTCCCGATCGCATCCGCGAGCGCATGCAGGGCCTGCAGCGTTAAGGTCGGGGCGGCGGCGATCCTGCTTGGCCTCGTGCTCGGCGCCTGCCAGCACCGGGTGCAGCTGGAGGCGCCGCGCGAGCCGATCGTGATCAACATGAACGTCCGCATCGAGCAGGAGGTCCGGGTCCGGGTGGAAGAGGACCTGGAGCGGCTGTTCGAAGAGGACGAGGAACTGTTCTAGGAGTGCTTCGATGAGAGTTCTGCTGCAAGCGGGCGCCATGCTGCTGCTGGTCTGCGGCCTGCTGGCCGGTCCCGCGCTCGCCATCTCGCTGGACGAGGCCAAGGCGCAGGGGCTGGTGGGCGAGCGGGTCGACGGCTTCGTCGGCACCGTCGACGCCAATGCGCCGGCCGAGGTGCGCGAGCTGGTCGAGCGGATCAATGCCGAGCGGCGGGCGAGGTACGAGGAGCTGGCCCAGCAGCGCGGCGTGCCCATGGACGCGGTGGCCAGGATCGCGGGCGAGAAGCTGATCGAGCGCACGCCCGCAGGACAGTTCGTCACCGATGCCGGGGGCAGGTGGCGCCAGAAGTAGCCAAACGCGCCGTCGACGCGTCAGCCGAGCAGCAGATTGCCGTCATCGACCAGCTGCGCCACGCTGAGGCCGGTGACGCCGACCAGGTTGAACACGATCACCCCCTCGCCGCCGGCGCCGGCCGGATCGACCGCGACCTTGGTGTTGCCGTTGACCTCGATCAGCCGGACGTAGTCGGCCGGATCGGAGGCCCCGGCGACGAAGCCGTCGAGCACCGCCGCCAGGTCCAGGACGTCGCCGTCGGCGGGCGTGAAGTCCTGCACCTTGTCGACGCCATGGTCGATCCGGGTGATCCGGAAGACATCGGCGCCGGGGCCGCCGTTCAGGACGTCGCGGCCGGCGCCGCCGACCAGAAGATCGTCCCCCTCGCCGCCGTACAGCCGGTCGTTGCCCGGCCCGCCGAACAGCTGATCGTCGCCGGGGCCGCCGTACAGGATGTCCTGACCGCGATTGCCCTCGAGGATGTCGTTGCCGAGGCCGCCGTAGAGAACGTCGTGGCCGTTCTGGCCCTGAACGACGTCGTCCTCGGCACCGCCGTGCAGCTCGTCGCGACCGGCACCGCCCGCGATGAAGTCGTCGCCGGGGCCGCCGAAGATCAGATCGGCACCGGCGCCCCCGCGCAGCTCGTCGTTGCCCGCCCCGCCGCGGATCACGTCGGCCCCGGCGAGGCCCCTGATGATGTCGTCGTCGATGCCGCCGATCAGCTCGTCGCCGCCGGGCGT
>CAZXYL010000026.1:0-3070 GCA_964644915.1 uncultured Geminicoccaceae bacterium | reverse complement strand
GTCCTGATCGAGCCCCATGGCGAGCGCCTCGCGGAAGAGGACCTCCTCCCGCATGCGTGCGTCGACCAGACCTTGCAGCTCCGCCGGCCCGGGCGGGCGCTGATACTGCCTGGTCCACTGCACCTGCAGGCGGTCGATCTCCGCCTCGGTGATCCGGATGACCTGGTCGGATGGCGCCGCGTCCTCGCGCAGCGCGGCGTCGGCTGCGAACAGCAGCGCCCCTACCAGGAGGAAATGCAGGAGGGGTTCACGGAGCAGGCGCACGGCAGCCGCCCTCATTCCTTCAGTCCGACGTCGCCCAGTGCCCGATCGCAGGACTCGCTCAGCTCGGCCGCATGCTCGTTCAGGCATTGGGCGATCCGGCCCTCGCCCATCTGCACGCCGGCGCACAGGCTTTCGATGTCGCCGCGGCACTCGCTCGCGACGTAGGTGAGCGCGCTGATCGCCCGCTCGAGGCGGACCGCGGCGTCGTAGAGGGCGAAGTCGCACTGCCCGGAGAGCTTGTCGCCGTGCGCGTACAGGCAGGCCAAGAGCCGCCCCTCGCCGGGCGTGACCGCCGCGCACCAGGTCTCGAGCTCGCTGGCACAGCCCTCGAGGACCTGCTCCGCGAGCGGCTGCTGGGCGACGGCCGGTGCTGCGCTCGCTGCCGCGAGCAGCAGCGCGCCGGCCAGGCGGGAGACGAGGCTTCTCATCGATGTCGCTCCTTGCGTCGTGAAGGGTCGTGGACGCGTGCGCAACGGAGCGCCTTCTAGCCCGGCTGCGCGACTGCCGTCAGGCCGCAGGTCAGCGCATCATCGGCAGGTTGGGGAGCACGTTACGGTAAGTTACCGGAGTCGAGCTCGAGGCCTGCCGCGATCGCGCGCGTGGCCTCGCCGGTGCGTGGCCGAGTCGGAAAAAGGGTCAGGAGCCTTTGAGCGTCAGGCTGCCGTCGACCGTCAGGCCCGCCTTTCTGAGCCCGTCGACGACGACATGGATCAGATCGGCGTGGACGTTTCGCTTCTGCAGATCCGCGATCACGTGATCGCCATAGGCGGCATCGATCGCAAGAATCTCCTCGACCTCGGAATCCGCTTCCTCTGTGCGGCCCAGCTGTGCATAGGCCATGGCCAAAGCGATGTGACTGAAGATCACGTTGGAAACCTCGATCTTCTCTGCCTCGGCCAGCGCTTCGTCGTACCGGCCATTGATATAGTGGTGGAGAAACAGCGCGAGACGATACTGACCGGGCTGGGCGGGATTGCGCGCGAAGGCTTGCCGAACGAGCGGCAGACCCTTGTCCCATTGCGCCCTCAAGCAATAGCGCAGGCCGAGGTCGGCCATGAGCTCGGTGTCGTTCGGGTTGAGCGTAAGTCCGCGTTCGGCCGCTCCGAAGCTCCGTTCGACGTCGTTCATGAGCCAGTGGACAAGGTGGAGCGCCTGGTAGCTGCGCGAAGAGTCGGGCGCCAGGTCCACGGCGCGACGCGCCAGCTCCAGCGCCCGAGGGAGGGGATCGAGGGCGATCGTCCCCTGGCCGAAGTTGAAGCGATAGGCGTCCGCGTAGATGAGAGCCAGGCTCGAAAACGCATCGGCATAGTCGGGATCCGCGACGATCGCCCGCTCGAGGCATTCACGGACCGGGCCATAGAGAGCCGCGTCGTATCTTCTCCAGTATTGGTAGAAGTGCAGCACGCATTCATAGGAGGTGAACGACTGCGGCGGTTTGCCCTGAATCTCAATAGCTTTTTCGTTGAAGATAACCCCATACGGTTGCGCTAACTCCTGAACGATCCCGTCCGCAAGATCATCGCGAATCTTGATGACCTCGGCAGCTGCAAGATTCCCGTCGAACTTTCCTGACCAGAGATGTCGCCCGCTTTGCGCGTCGACCAGCGAGGCGGTCACCCGAAAGCGGCCCGATGAGACGGTCACGCCGCCGGCCAGGATGAAATCCACGCCCAGCTCCGCCGCCAGCTCTCGCGAATCGACGGCTCCCCCATGGCGGAACGCCGTCGCCGGGCCGAAGACGAACAAATCACTGAAGCGGGTCAGACCCGCAATGATCTCCCGCGTGAAGCCGTGGCTCAGACCGGGATGCGCCGACTCCCCGCCGTCGTCTTCGAATGGCGCCACGAGAATCGCCGGACCCTGCCGGAGGCCCGCGACTTGCATCGCAGCGTCTGAAGCCGGCGCAGACTCGCGCAACCACAGCACACCAACGGCCGAGGCGAGCCAGCCAAGGGCGATCGCGCCGAAGACAACCGCGCCCAGGAGCACGGCCCGCGACGAGGGCCGCTCCAGGCGGGGCCACCTCCCGGGCAAGGGTGCCGGCGGAACCGGCGGCTCCTGGGGCGGCAGCATCCCCACGCCCGCCTGTCGATGGAACGCTGGCACGTAGCCGCCCTTGGGGATCTCGATCCGGATCGGATCGCCCTGGCCGGCGAGAAGGTAGTAGCGCTCGAGGCTGCGCCGCAGCCGGCTCGCCTCGATGCGGACGATCGGATCGCTCTGCGGGTCGAAGCTGTCGTCGCGATCGAACACGGCGACGGCGATGCCGTAGGCTTTGATTCGGTCGCCGCGTCCGGCGAGCGTCTGCTCGACCACATAGCTCAGGAAACGCCGGTTGCGCTCCGAAGCGTCGAAGTCAGCGCTCGCCAGGATGCGCGCGACCTGAGCCCGCACGGCCTCCGGCTCGACGCCGGCCAGGTTCGTGACCTCGGGCCGGCCACCCTCCTTGGCGGCGTCCCGCGGGTGCTGCATCGGTCTCCCCCGGCGCGCGGCGGGCTGCTTTCGCGGCACCGTGTCCCGCGCCAACCCGGACAATACCAGCGTTTTGCTACAATGCGGTGCGAATGTTCGACGCGCTGCCAGCGGGCTTCGAGGCCCCGGGACCCGGTCCGGCCGACCCCGCCGGAAGCGTAACTTACCGCAACGTACTTCAGCGTGGACAGCGGCCGGACAACCATCACTGCCGCGAGCGATGCCTCCGGCAGGGGTCACGTCGCGGCGCGCGGGGTCGGAGGTGCCAAAGCAGCGCATGACGGAAAAGACCCAGCATGTGCTCGACCAGCTGCCTCAGCACCGGCACGCGCTT
>CAZXYL010000025.1:0-3670 GCA_964644915.1 uncultured Geminicoccaceae bacterium | reverse complement strand
GAGGGTGAGCAAGCCGCCCGCCCCCAGGATCGTGGGGATCGAGAGCAGCATCGAGAAGCGCGCCGCCTCGTCCCGGCGCAGGCCCAGCCAGCGGCCGGCGGTGATGGTGATGCCGGCGCGCGAGGCGCCGGGGACCAGGGCCACCGCCTGCGCCAGCCCGATCACCAGCGCATCGCCGGCCCCGAGCTCGTCCACGCCACGCTTATGCGGTGCGCGCAGATCGACGATGTAAAGGAGGATTCCGAAGGCGAGCGAGGTCCACCCGATCACGGCGATGCTGCGCAAGAACCCCGACCCGACCGTGGCGAGGGCGGCGCCGATGATTAGGACCGGCACGGTCGCGATCGCGATCAGCACGAGCAGCCGGCGCCCGGGCTCGGCGAACAGATCCGGCTGGCGCCAGTCGCCCAGGCCTCTGCCCATCGCCGCCAGGTCGTGGCGCCAGTAGAGAAGCACGGCGCCGAGGCTGCCGACGTGGACCGCGACGTCGATCAGGAGGCCCTGATCGGGCCAGCCGGTCAGGATGGGCACCAGAATGAGATGGCCCGAGGAGCTGATCGGCAGGAACTCCGTGACGCCCTGCACGATGGCGAGCACCGCGATCTGAAGCTCGGGCATGACAGCTCCTGGAACGGGGGCGCGGCGGCGGTTTCGGGCGACGAGTCGGCCGGCTTCCATATCCCAGGCCGCTCCGGTCGTCACCACGATTCGGCGCACGCAAGATCGCAGTGTGCCCGGCCGGCCACAATCGTCTCACATTGAGACAAGTTTTTCGGGGAACTCCGAGGTCTCGGCAAAGGACAAATGCCACGACCTCCGAAAGGCGAAAACTAGGTCACGTCTGATGACCATTCTGCGGAAAAGGCTGGACGTGCGCCGCCTGCTGGCTATATACGAGCCTTCGGATCGCTGACGTCCCCGACAGCCAAGAAGAACGTCGTCGGCGCCTGTCAATGCCGGCCGGTGGGAGATCTCGTCCTTGGCAGCCAAGATGATGCAGTTCATCACCGTGGCGCAGGCCATGCCCGACAAGCGCCCTGCCGGCGACCGGCGGCGGGACTTCGCGGAGATCTACGCGCCGTTCTCGCCCGAGCGGGCGGAGGAGCAGGCGGCGCGCTGCGAGCAGTGCGGCATCCCCTTCTGCCAGATCCACTGCCCGCTGCACAACAACATCCCCGACTGGCTCAAGATGACCGCCGAAGAACGGATGGAGGAGGCGTACGAGCTCGCCTCGGCGACCAACAACATGCCCGAGATCTGCGGGCGGATCTGCCCGCAGGACCGCCTGTGCGAAGGCAACTGCGTGATCGAGAAGGGCTTCGAAGCGGTCACGATCGGCGCGGTCGAGAAGCACATCACGGACCACGCCTTCGAGATGGGCTGGGTGAAGCCTGCCCGGCCCCGGCGCGAGCGGCCGCAATCGATCGGCATCGTCGGCGCCGGCCCGGCCGGCCTCGCCGCCGCCGATCAGCTGCGCAGGAAGGGCTATCAGCTCCACGTCTACGACCGCTACGACCGGATCGGCGGCCTCCTGGTCTACGGCATCCCCAACTTCAAGCTCGACAAGGGCGTGGTCGAGCGCCGCGCGGCGGTGCTCAGGGACAGCGGCATCCGCTTTCATCTGAACTGCGCGATCGGCCGGGACGTGAGCTTCGAGGAGCTGCGCGAGCGCCATGATGCGCTGTTCGTCGCGAGCGGCGTCTACGAGCCGCGCGACATCACGCTCCCGGGCGTGGGCCTGGGCAACATCGTGCCGGCGATGGAGTATTTGACCGCGAGCAATCGCAAGGGGTTCGGCGAGGCGGTGCCGGCGTTCGATTCCGGGGCGCTGAACGCCGCCGGCAAGCGGGTCGTGGTCATCGGCGGCGGTGATACCGCCATGGACTGCGTGCGCACCGCCGTCCGCCAGGGGGCTGTCTCGGTGCAGTGCCTCTACCGGCGCGATCGCGCCAACATGCCGGGCTCGATGCGCGAGGTGGCACACGCCGAGGAGGAGCACGTGGAGTTCGTCTGGCTGGCGGCGCCCGAGGCGTTCACCGGCAACGGCGTGGTGCGCGGCGTGCGCGCCGTGCGCATGCGGCTGGGCGCGCCAGACGCCACCGGTCGCCAGTCGCCCGAGCCGGTCCCGGGCTCCGGGTTCACGCTGGACGCCGATCTCGTGATCAAGGCGCTGGGTTTCGATCCCGAGGACCTGCCGCGGATGTTCGATCAGCCCGAGCTGCCGGTGACGCGCTGGGGCACGATCCGGATCGACTGGCGCTCGATGATGACCGCGATGCCCGGCGTGTTCGCGGGCGGCGACATCGTGCGCGGCGCCTCGCTCGTGGTCTGGGGCGTGCGCGACGGGCGCGACGCCGCAGACGGCATTCACGCGTATCTGCAGGCGAGAGCTGCGGCCGGCGACGCGGCGGAACAGGCGTCGCTGGCGCTCGCCTCCTGAGACGGAGACCGTCATGACCGACCAGGGGCTGCGCTCGGGTGAGCGTTGGGTGCGCGAGTACCGCCGCAACGCGCAGCATCTCGCGATGCAAGGTCTCTACGATCCGGGCGATGAGCACGACGCCTGCGGCGTGGGCTTCGTCGCCTCGATCGACGGCGCGCCCTCGCGCCGGGTGGTCGAGGCCGGTATCGACGCGCTCAAGGCCGTCTGGCATCGTGGCGCGGTCGACGCCGACGGCAAGACCGGCGACGGCGCCGGGATCCACCTCGAGATCCCGCAGGACTTCTTCAAGGAGCAGCTGCGCAGCGCCAAGGAGAACGGCGGGCGCCTCGCCGTCGGCATGGTGTTCCTGCCGCGCACCGACCTCAACGGCCAGGAGCGCTGCCGTACCATCGTCGAGACGGAGATCCTGGGCTTCGGCTACTCGATCCTCGGCTGGCGCCAGGTGCCGGTCGACACCCACGTCGTCGGCGAGAAGGCGAACGCCACGCGCCCCGAGATCGAGCAGATCGTGATCGGCAATCCCAAGGGCGCCTCGGACGACGATTTCGAGCGCGAGCTCTTCATCGTGCGCCGCCGGATCGAGCGGCGGGTGCTCGGCGAGCACATCAACGATTTCTACATCTGCTCCCTGTCGTGCCGCTCGATCATCTACAAGGGGCTGTTCCTGGCCGAGCAGCTCGCGAACTTCTACCCCGATCTGAACGACGAGCGCTTCGTCTCGACCTTCGCCGTCGTCCATCAGCGCTACTCGACCAACACCTGGCCGTCATGGAAGCTCGCGCAGCCGTTCCGCATGCTCGCCCATAACGGCGAGATCAACACCCTGCGCGGCAATCTGAACTGGATGCGCAGCCACGAGGACCGTATGGCGGCGCCCGCGTTCGGCGAGTTCAACGAGGACGTCAAGCCGATCGTCCAGGCGGGCAGCTCCGATTCGGCTGCCCTCGATGCCGTGGTCGAGGCGCTGGTGCGCGCCGGGCGCTCGCTGCCGCTCACCAAGACCCTCCTGATCCCGCCCGCCTGGGCCAAGAAGATGGCCATCCCCGAGGCGCACAAGGACCTCTTCTCCTACTGCAACTGCGTCATGGAGCCGTGGGACGGCCCGGCGGCGCTGGTGGCGACCGACGGGCAGTGGGTGATCGGCGGCATGGACCGCAACGGGCTGCGGCCGATGCGCTACACCCGGACGGTCGACGGCCTGATCGTGGTCGGCTCCGAGACCGGCAT
>CAZXYL010000024.1:0-5489 GCA_964644915.1 uncultured Geminicoccaceae bacterium | reverse complement strand
TCGGCATCAGCTTCTGGCCGAACATCATCCCGCCCGACATCACGATCTGGGATGCCGCCTCGCCGCCGGAGACGCAGATCTTCCTCCTTGTCGGCGTCGTCTTTCTGATCCCGCTGATCCTCGTTTACACGGCCTATGCCTATTGGGTCTTCCGCGGCAAGGTGACGGCAGAGATCGGCTACCACTGAAGCGGGCACCCACGCCGGGCACGACGAACCGGTTGCAGTCCTCTCGCGGCAATCATAACCTGTAGTAGAATTCTTGCCGGAGGACGCGTGGACACTTTGCTGCGGCTCGCCGCCTGCGCCTTGGCCGGACTGGCCACAGCCTGCCAGGGCGCGCCCGGGCCATCCCAGCCGGAAGCCGCGGCGACCAGCCCGCCCGAGACCGCCGCGGACCGACCGGAGGCGATCGAGATCGGCGACGCACCGACGATGGGGCCGGGCATCGACTGGGCCAGTGCCGGCGACTGCCGTGCGCGCCTTCGTCTCCTGCACGCGGCGGCCACGGGCGGAGCCCTCACGGCCGATGCGCGTCCGCCGATCACGGTCGTCGTGCACGGGCCGGCACACGAGCGGCCTTGGCCCCTCGAGGTGGCCTCCTTCGTGAGCCTGGATCTCCCGCTCGAGACCCAGGCCTCGGCGAGCGCCGCACCGCGCGAGCCGTGCCTGATCGAGATCGGCCCGCCCCACGATCTGGAGGCGGAGCACCGAACCGTCGCTTACGAGCAGGTGGCATCCGAATATCAAAGCGGCGCCCGATCCGAGCGCAACCCGGAGTACGATGCCGTCAAATCGCGCGTCGAGCAGTCGGAGCGGCGGCTCAAGGACGGTAAGCCTGGGGTTCTGAAAGTCGGCGATCCGATGCTCGACCTGATCGGCATCCTGGTCGGCGGCGTGCTCTCCGGCTTCAGCGACTATGGCGAGGAGCAGGAGCTCGAGGACGCCATGGCCGAGCTTGTCCGCACACCGCGCACCCTGGAGCGCCCGACCTACCGGCCCTATGGTTTCGAGCGCACGGTCGTGCACGCGGCCAGGCGCGCGGTCGTGCCCGCGGTGCTGCGCGATCGCGCGCGCGCTCGGGAGTGGCGGACCCTGCTGAACCAGCAGGAGTTCCGCGAGCTCCGCATTCTCGACGGGCTCGACCCGCGGGATCGCGATTACGAGGAGCACCGGGCCGGGAGCATCACGAAGCAAGATCTCGAGCAGTGGGTGCGGCGCCCGCCCGAGCTCCGGCTTTCCAGCGTCGTCGCGGCGCTCATCGATGCGGAGGTCGCGGACCCTGCGACTCTGGTGGCGTCGGCGAAGGCGGCCCCGGACCGCGCCAGTCCGCACGTCGCTGCCGAACCGAGCGAGGACCTCGTTGCGTTGAAAGGCCCGAGCTCGACCGTGGTGGGCTTCACCGCACCGGGACTCGAGCACCCGGGCGCCGCCGCCGAGGATGCGGGCGGCGCCTGGGGCGATCCCCGTCTCGGCAGCATCGTCGGCGTCGTCGCCGGCGCGCGCAGCGGTACCGGCTTCTACGTCCGCTCCGATCTCGTCGTCACGACGCACCGGCTGGCCGGGAACGCGACCGTGGTCGACCTGACCACGGCGGGCGGTCAGAAGGTGCCCGGTCTCCTCGCCGCGGCCGACCCGGAGCGGGATCTCGCCCTGGTCCAGATCCCGAAGCCCGGCACCCCGGTCGTGCTGGGCGCCGGCCCGCTTGGCGGCCCTGTGCTCGTGGTCCTCGGCGACGAGGGTCGTGCGATCCCGGTCGAGCTCGCCGCCGGCCCTGGCAGCGGCATGCTCCGCGTGCGATCCGCCCGGTTCCTGCACGACGGCCTGATCGGCGCGCCCGTTTTTCTTGACCGGACCGTCATCGGCGTGCTTTCCAGCGCCGCGGGCCGCCCGAACGAGATGTTGGTGGTGCCGGCCAGCGCGATTTTGGAGTTCGTCGGACGCCACGCGGGTCCGGTCGCGGCGATGGAGTGAGAGCGGCCGAGCTGGCGCCGGATCTCAGGCTCTGGGGCGTATGATCGCGGCCCAGGCGAGCCGCAGCCATCCGGCCAGCGCCAGGAAGGCGCCGAGCGCAGCGAGCCCCAGGATCGAGGGTGGCAGCCCGAGGGCACGCAGGTAGACGCTGCCGGAGAAGAAGAACGTGCCGTACAGGAACAGCCAGGCGACACTCTCGCGCGGCCAGGCCAGCGCCGTGAGCGCCATGAGAGCGAGCGCATGCACGATCTGGAAGCGCGCCCCAGCCGCGACCAGCTGCGCCGTCTCGTGCATGTCCAACCCCGGCAGCACCAGCCCGGCGAGGACTTCCGCCAGGACCGCAATGAGGCCATTGCCTGCGGCCACCGCGAGCCACGCCGTCCTGTGCATCCAGCACCTCCCGCTGACGGCCCGCTAACGAATTAACAGACGATATGGGGTTTTCCAAATCAACCGGCCCTGACCCCGACGCCCGGCCGGGGTGCCTGCGCCCGATGGGCGGGGCCGGGCCGGCGGTCCTCGTGTTCAGGGGCGACGAGGTGGAAAGCCGCCACCGCGTCGCCTACGCCGTGGCCGATCCGGCTGGCCGCGTGCTCCACGCCGAGCGCGGGATCCTTGAGCCCGTCTATCCACGCTCGGCGATCAAGCCGCTCCAGGCGCTGGCCATGCTGGAGAGCGGCGCCGCTGACCGCTTCGCGCTGAGCGAGAGTGAGATCGCGCTCGCCTGCGGCTCGCACGCCGGTGAGCCGGTGCATGTGGCGACCGTGCGCGCCTGGCTCGAGCGCCTCGGCCTCGATGCCGGCGCGCTCGAATGTGGCGCGCATCCGCCGCAGCACGCGGAATCGGCCGCGCGCCTGATCGCGACCGGACGCGCCCCGAGCCCCTTGCACAACAACTGCTCGGGCAAGCACGCCGGCATGCTGACGCTGGCCCGCCACTTGGGTGTACCCCACCGGGGCTACCTCGATCCCAGCCACCCGGTGCAGCAGCGCGTCGCGGCGGTGCTCGCGGAGATGGCCGGGCTCCGGAGTCTCCCCGCGCCGGCCATCGACGGCTGTGGCGTGCCCACCTGGCCCCTGCCGCTCTCCGGTCTCGCTACCGCCATGGCGAGACTCGCCGAGCCGAGCGGCCTCGCGCCTTCACGCGCAAAGGCCTGCCGCAGGGTGTGCGCGGCGATGCAGGCTTGCCCGCTCCTGGTGGCCGGCACGGACCGGCCGTGCACACAGATTTTGGCCGCGGCGCCCGGCGTCGTAGTCAAGACCGGGGCCGAGGGCGTGTATGTGGCGGCGCTCCCGGCGCCTCGTGTCGGCCTCGCGCTCAAGGTCGAGGACGGCGCCGCCCGCGCGGCGGTGGTCGCCCTGCTCGCGCTCTTGGACGCGCTCGGCGCCCTCGACAACGCCGCGCGACGCGCGCTCGCGGGTCTCGCGCGCCCGAGCCTGCGCAACCACGCCGGCACAGCCGTCGGCGGCATCCGGCCGGCACCCGGCTGGCCACGGCTCGAGCCGGCGGCGGGTGGGGAGACCACCGAGCCATGACCCTCGTCTCGGCGCGCGCCCTGATCGCCGGTGTCGACGAGGTCGGCCGGGGCCCGCTCGCGGGCCCGGTGGTCGCCGCCGCGGTGATCCTCGGCCGCGCGGTCGACGGGCTCGCCGATTCCAAGATTCTGACCATGGAGCGGCGCGAGGCGCTCGCGGCCGAGCTGTGGGGCTGCGCGCGCATCGGCATCGGCGCCGCCTCGGCCGCCGAGATCGACCGGATCAACATCCTTCAGGCGAGCCTGCTCGCCATGCGCCGCGCGGTGCTGCGTCTGAGGTGTCTGCCCGATCTCGTGCTGGTGGACGGCGATCGCGCGCCCGAGCTGCCCTGCCCGGCCGAGACGGTGGTCGACGGTGATGCCAGCGTGCCGGCGATCAGTGCCGCCTCGATCGTTGCCAAGGTGATGCGTGATCACCTCATGCGGCGCCTGGCCTGCCGCTATCCCGGCTACGGCTGGGAGACCAATGTCGGCTATGCCACGGCCGTGCACCAGGAAGCCCTGCGCCGGCTCGGCGCGTCACCCCACCACCGCCGCAGCTTCCGGCCGATCCGCGAACCCCTCCTGCCGGGGTTCTAATCCTGCGCCGGCGGGATCCCGGCCCAGTCGCGCGGGCCCTGCTCCTGGACCACCTGGAGCAGGTATTGCCCGTACTCGGTCTTCTTCAGCGGCTCGGCCAGGCGCAAGACCTCGTCCGTGTCGATGTAGCCCAGCCGGTAGGCAATCTCTTCCGGGCAGGCGATCTGGAAGCCTTGCCGCTGCTCGATCGTGCGGACGAACTCCGCCGCCTGCAGGAGGCTGTCGTGCGTGCCGGCATCGAACCAGGCGTAGCCCCGGCCCATGCGCTCGACCCGCAGCAGGCCCTGGTCCAGGTAGCGCTGGTTGACGTCGGTGATCTCGAGCTCGCCCCGCGCCGAGGGCCGGATCGAGGCCGCGATGTCGACGACGTCATTGTCGTAGAAATAGAGCCCCGTGACTGCGTAGTTCGAGCGTGGCCTTGCGGGTTTCTCCTCGAGGCTCACGGCGTGCCCGGTGTCATCGAACTCGACCACGCCGTAGCGCTCCGGATCGCGGACCCGGTAGCCGAACACCGTGGCACCCCGCTCCTGCGACACGGCGCGCTTGAGGTCCTCGCGGATGTAATGGCCGAAGAAGATGTTGTCGCCCAGGACCAGGCTGCAGCAATCCTGCCCGATGAACGCGCGGCCGATCAGGAAGGCCTGCGCCAGGCCCTCCGGCCGCGGCTGCACGGCGTAGCTGAAGTTCATCCCCCACTGCTCGCCGTGGTTCAGGAGGCGCTGAAACGCCGGCTGGTCTTCCGGCGTGGTGATGATCAGGACGTCCCGGATCCCGGCCAGCATGAGCGTGCTGAGCGGGTAGTAGATCAGCGGCTTGTCGTAGACCGGCAGCAGCTGCTTGCAGACGACGCGGGTGACCGGGTGCAGCCGGGTGCCCGAGCCGCCCGCGAGGATGATCCCTTTCCACATGTCGCCGGGTCTCCCGCTGGCGCTCTACAAGGCGATCTCGACGATGCCGCCGTGCAGCTCGACCTCCTTGATGATCCGGTGCCACCTGGTCAGCTCCTGGTACCACTGGAGCGTGATCGTCTGGGTCGTCTTGTCGACCTCGCCGGCCTCGAGCTTCTCGTAGATCTCGAGCGCACCCTCGCGCGCGGTGTACTTCGCCTTCCAGCCGAGCGCCTCGATCTTCTCGAAGCCGACCCGGTAAGAGCGGTGATCGGGATCACCGTACCAGTCGATCCGGACCTCCTTGGGCAGGACCTCGCAGATCAGCTCGGCGAGCGGCCCGAGCTGGTAGTTGTTCTCGTCCGAGCCGACATTGAACAGCTGGCCGTTCACCTGATCCCGCGGCGCCTTGAGCATGAAGATCTGCGCGCGCGCGGTGTCGCGCACGTGCACCATCGGGCGCCACTGGCTGCCGTCGCGCATCAGCGGCAGGACGCCCGTCTTCCAGGCGCCGTA
>CAZXYL010000023.1:0-1564 GCA_964644915.1 uncultured Geminicoccaceae bacterium | reverse complement strand
GGGCCGAGCGGAACATCCGGTCGAGCTTGGCCGCGAACTGCTTGAGCGCCGGAGTCCACTGCAACGGCTTGGCCCCAGATGGCCGAGAACGGGTCGGCTCTGTGGATCACCGCTCCTTCTGAGATGGACCCTGTCGTGAGGACCACGGGACGGCCCGGTTAAGTTGGACGAGCACCGTCCGTCTGTTCTGCTTCAAGCTGCATCAAAGGCCTGCTGCGGCTGCCGCGGTGGGCATGTGGGCGACGCGGCAGCGTCATCCAAGCTCCGAGCCGCAGGCTGGAGCGTCATGTCCACGGCGTTCTCGGGCAGGAGGCGCGTCATCCCCGCCCGCCACACGGTCATCGGCGCGCGGCCAGCGAGCGCCTGATGCGGCCGCGTAGTGTTGTAGAACGCCATCCAGGCCGTGATCCCGGCGCGCGCCTCGCGGCCGTCGGCATAGCCTTTGAGGTAGACCTCCTCGTACTTCAGCGATCGCCACAGCCGCTCGATGAAGACGTTGTCCAGCCACCGCCCGCGGCCGTCCATCGAGATCCGCACGCCGGTTCGCTGCAGGACCGAGGTGAATGCGGTCGAGGTGAACTGGCTGCCCTGATCGGTGTTGAAGATTTCCGGCGTGCCGAACCGGGCGAGCGCCTCCTCCAGCGTCCGGACGCAGAAGTCGGCATCGAGCGTGTTCGACAGCCGCCACGCCAGAACCGCCCGGCTCGCCCAATCCATGATCGCGACCAGATAGAGAAAGCCGCGCCCGAGCGGAACGTACGTGATGTCGGCCGCCCACACCTGGTTCGCTCGCTCGATCACGAACTCGCGCAGCAGGTAAGGATAGATCTTGTGCCCCGGCGCAGGCTTCGACGTCTGCGGCTTCGGGCCGAGGGCGGTCAGCCCCATCAGGCGCATCAGGCGCCGCACCCGCTTGCGGTTGATCCGGTGCCCTTCGCTCCGCAGCATCGTGGTCATCCGGCGCGAGCCGGAGAACGGCCAGGCCAGGAACAGCTGATCGAGCCGGCGCATGATCAAAAGCTCGCCCAGGTCGGCGGCCAAAGCGGGCCGGTACACGTTCGAGCGTGCGAGCCCGAGAAGCCGGCATTGGCGCCGAATCGACAAGTCGGCATGAGCGCGATTGAGCAGGGCTGTGCGATCCGGAGTGCTCATCTTCCGGACCTCTTGGCCAAAAAATCGCGCTCCACGGTCAGCTGCCCGATCTTGGCGTGCAGCTTCTCGACCTCACGCTCCCGTTCCGCCTCGGCGTCGGCGCCGACGCCTGGATCAAAGGCGCGGCCGGCGTTCTCGAGCAGCTGCTTCTTCCAGGCGTAGATCTGGTTCGGATGAACCTGGTACTGCCGCGCCAGATCGGCGGTGGTCGCGTCCTCACGGACCGCGGCGAGCGCGATCCGCGCCTTGACCGCCGGGTCGAGCTTCCGTCGCGTCCTCTTGGTCATCGTCCACTCCGTCTATCATGACGGAACGACCCTCGTCCCAACCAAGCCCCTGGTCCTCAAATCGGGGGCCAGTTCACTGAGCCGGCGCGCGCATGGCACGCAAACACTTTCTGCAATTAGCCGTC
>CAZXYL010000022.1:0-4000 GCA_964644915.1 uncultured Geminicoccaceae bacterium | reverse complement strand
TCGCCCACCCCGTCCTTGCATTGCGGGATGTCGTTCACCAGGATGCTCCCGATCTCGTCGCAGGGGCCCTCGGCGACCAGGAACGAGGCGACGGTCTTCTTGTCGGCGTAGAGGGGGGCCATGTCGAGCAGGACCTGCTTTTTGTACACCCCTTTGTGGTCGAAGAGGATGAGGTCGACCCGGAAGCGGTTGAGCTCGCGGCCCGTGCGGTTGTCGAACACGAACAGCGTGCGACAGCCCTCCTCGCTGCTCTCGACCTTGTTGAGCTCGATCATCAGCGAGTTGGACTGCGCGCGCGCCGCGAGCGGGCTCGCCCCCAGGAGGGCGATGACCGAAACGGCAAACGCCGTGCGCAGCGCCAATGCTCCGCGTGCCTCGTGCATCGTCGTGTCTCTTCTCTCGGGGCCGAGCACCCGTGATGATGATGCGTCGCAAAATCCGCGTGCCATGGGCGCTTTAGCGCGCGCGCCTGATCCTGTCCAGACGGACGCGGCGCACCGGCGAGTTGACCGCCAATGGGCGCATCGCCAGATCCGGGCGCTGGCATTAGCCGGCAAGTCCCGAGACCGCCGTCGAATGGCGGCGGCTTTGGCGCACGGCCATGGCAATTCTGTCTCCACGAGCCAGCGGGGGCGGTGATGACCAAGACAGCGGTGGGAAACTTTTTCGAGGACTTCCAGGTCGGCCAGGAGATCCACCACGCCACGCCGCGCACGGTCAGCGTCGGCGATGCCGCGCTCTACCTCGCGCTCACCGGCTCGCGCTTCGCCGTGCATTGCTCGGACGCCTGCGCGCGCATGGCCGGGCTGCCGCGCCCCCCGCTCGAGGATCTCTTGACCTTCCATCTCGCCTTCGGGCGCAGCGTGCCCGACGTCTCGCAGAACGCCGTCGCCAATCTCGGCTATGCCGACGGCCGCTTCGGCGCGCTGCTCTATCCGGGCGACACCCTGTTCGCGACCTCGGAGATCATCGGGCTGAAGGAGAACTCCAGCGGCAGGACCGGCACGGTCTGGGTGCGCACGCGCGCGGTCAAGGAGGATGGGCGCGAGATCCTGAGCTTCGTGCGCTGGGTCATGGTCAACAAGCGCGACCCCGACAGCCCGGCGCCGCAGCCGGTCGTGCCGGAGCTGCCGGACCATGTCAGCCCCGACCGGATCGACGTGCCGCCGGGGCTGCGGCCGCGCCACTTCAACCGGGTGCTCTCGGGCTCGATGCACCGTTTCGAGAGCTACCAGGAGGGCGAGCAGATCGACCATCTGGACGGCATGACCGTCGAGGAGGCGGAGCATCGGCTCGCCACCCGCCTCTATCAGAACACCGCGCGCGTCCACTTCGACGCGCAACGCGAGCGCCAGGGCCGCTTCGGCCGCTGCATCGTCTACGGCGGCCACGTGCTCAGCATCGCCCGCGCGCTCTCGTTCAACGGCCTCGGCAACGTGCTCCATATCGCCGCGATCAACGGCGGCACCCACGCCAATCCGTGCTTCGCCGGCGATACGATCTACGCCTGGTCGGAGGTGCTGGACAAAGCCGAGATCCCGGGCCACCCCGACATCGGCGCGCTGCGCCTGCGCCTGGTCGCGACCAAGGACCGGCCGTGCGACGACTTTCCGCTGAAGGACGAGAGCGGCAAGTATCTGCCCGAGGTCCTGCTCGACTTCGACTACTGGGGCATCCTGCCGCGGTAGAGTTGATCCAGCCGTCTTCAGCGGATCAGCTCGACGCGCACGCCCGCCCGTCGCGCCACCTTCGGCCAGTTCCGATCTGCCGTGACGGCCGGCAGATCCAGGGCCTTGGCCAGCGCGAGACACGCACGGTCACCGAGCGAGAGCCCCGCCGCGCGGGTATCCGGACGGAGATGCCCGGAGGCGAGTGAAGCCTCACGGTCGTGAGCATGCACCCGGATCTGTAGACCGGCGACGATCTGTTCGATGATGTCTGCGGGCGCGCCGAGATCGTGCAGCTTGGCCACGACTTCCCCGACGTTCACCGCCGAGATCCGAGCTCCAGGCAGGTAGCCTTCAACGAGCTCGGCGCCTGGCTCTTCGAGGATCAAGGCGAGAACGGCGGAGCTGTCGAGTACGCCCTCACTCATCCTCTTCGCGCCGCGCCTCCGCGCGCCGTTCTGCGATCAGCTCCTCCGAGGCGAGCCGCCCTTTCGGGGCGAAGGGTCGTGCGAGGTCGCGCACCCGCTCGAGCGCCTGCTTCATGGTGTTGAGGCGCACGCCATCATGCTCGAGCGTGATGATGACGTGACCTGGACCCTTCAGCCCGAGATTCCGACGCACTTCGGCGGGCAGATTGAGCCGCCCCGAAGCGGACACCTTCACCGCTACCGATTTCATACCCCACCCGCACTTTAAGACCGATTTCGGCCCCGCGGCTCATCTTGGGAATGTGGCCCGAATCCGAAGCGCTTGCAAGCGGGCTCATGTGGCCTCAGCTCGGAGCTGCATCAGCTCGTTGCGCTATGCCGGCGAGCGGCGGCCGGGCGAACGCAGCGTTCCGGTCGAAACTGTCGTGGATCAAGGACGAATACCGATCGACTGGTCTACATCAGCATCGTCGACGACCGGCTTGCAGGCGAGAACGGCCTGCGCCAGGGATGCACCGAGCAGAACCGAGGTTCGAGATGAGGATTCAGCCCGTGCCGTTCGGGATCGCCTTCGGCATCGTCTACGCGGTGGTCTTCCTTCTCTACGGCGTAGTGGCCGCCCTGTTCGGATGGGGCGCCGAGTTCGCCCTGCTCATCGGGAGCTTCTATGTGGGCTTCGGGCCGACGCTTGTGGGCGCGGTCATCGGCGCCATCTGGGGCTTCGTGGTCGGGTTCGTCTTCTTCGCCCTAGGCGCATGGATCTACGATCAGTTGGTGGGCCGCTACGCGCCTTGATCAGACCCGATCGCCCGAGGGCGGCGCCGGCGTGCCGGCGGCTGCGGCCCGGTAGCTGACGGTCGTGCGGGCGGCTCGGTCCGCCCCTGCCGCTGCCAGCGCATGACGAGGTCCATCATGGCCCCGAGCCCCTTGGCCGCGAGCAGGCGCGGCAGGAGCACCGGCGCGAGCGCGGCGCGCCGCGCGAAGCCGCTGACGTGCACGCGACGCCGGCCGAGCGCGCCCAGCGCCTCCCTGGCCACCGCTCGTGGGTCCGCGGCCCCCGGCAGATTGCCGGCGGCGAAGCCAGCGCGGGTGCCGAACGCGGTGCGGGTGGCCCCCGGACAGAACGCCAGGACGTCGACGGGGTCGTCCGCGAGCTCTTCCGCGAGGCTCTCGGCCAGCACCAGGTCGAACGCCTTGCTCGCCGCATAGGTGGCGAAATAGGGCACGGGCGCGAACGCCGCCTCGCTCGCCACGATGATCAGGCCCGCGCGGCCGCCATTCGCGTGCGCCCGCTCGAGCATGCCCGGCAGCAGCGCCCGGGTGAGCACGAGCGGCGTCACCACGTTGAGCTCGACCATCACGCGCTCCTGCTCGGGCGCATGGTCGATCAGCCGACCGAGCTGACCGACCCCGGCGTTGTTGATCAGGAGATCCACGCCGAGTTCCTCGGCCCGCTCGATCACCGCGTCCCGGCCGGCGTCCGTGGTCAGATCCGCCGCGACCGTCGTCACCTCGCGCACCGGGTTGGCGAGCTGGATCTGCAGGTCCTGCAGCTTCGCCTCGTTGCGACCGGTCACCAACAGACCCGTGGAGCGGGGCAGGGCCTCGGCGAAACCTCTGCCGATACCGCTCGTGGCGCCGGTGATCAGGGCCATCCGAAAGCCGTGCCGCGCCGTCATGACGTGCGGCCTGACGATACCGTGCGATGCCGCCTGGCCGTTGCCCGATGCATGACGCCTGCCCTCCCGGTTGCCTGCTCGCCGACCAGATCTGCAACGCTGCAGGCGATGAAAGCTCCCACCGAGGCGAACGCCCCGTGCCGCGTTGACTCGCGCCTTGCCCGAACTATGCTCGGGTGCAGCGCAGCAAGAGCCGATGATCCGCCAAACCGGAGCGCAGCATGGC
>CAZXYL010000021.1:0-3604 GCA_964644915.1 uncultured Geminicoccaceae bacterium | reverse complement strand
ACCGGGATGCCGCGCGCGCCGCAGGCGCGGATGTCGATCTGGTCGTAGCCGACGCCGGCGCGCACGATGAGCCGGCAGCGCTCGAGCCGGTCGATCACGGGCCCGTCGATCGGCACCTCGTGGTAGCAGATGATCGCATCGGCCGCGCGCCAGGTCCCGTCCGGGATGCGGTCGGCGCGCCGCTCGCGATGGACCGCGACCTGCGCGGCCTCGCCGAGGACGCCGCGCTCGACCTCGGCCTCGTCGTCGTACTGGGCGTCCGGAAACAGGATCAGCATGGCGTTCGTGTGCGGCAGAGGTTCACTCGCCGCTGAAGGCTACCAGGGTGCGCCTGCGCGTCCAGACGGTGGGGAGCAGATGCAGGCGATTTCACGCCGATGTGGTGCGGCTGCCGCAGCTTTGTCCCGCACCGGCAGCTCGTCCGATATGGGCGACCCCTTCGTGCATCGATTTACCAGCTCCGCCTCGAATGCTATTCCTGGTCGTTCGATTCGTGAACAAGTCATAGGAGGCTACCATGGAATGTCTCCCGCATCAGGTCGGCCGCGGGCGCCGCGTAATGGTCCTACTCACCTGCGCGCTGATCGCGGGCGCCGCGGGCGCCGAGAACGCCCGTGCGGAAGAGATGCACGGCGACCACGGGGCCCAGGCGGGGGAGGAAGCGCTCGGCACGGTGGACTTCCGGGTCTCCTGCGCCGACGCCAGCCAGCCGGCCTTCGACCGGGCCCTGGGCTTCATGCACCACATGATGTACGAGCAGGCGCGCACGGGCTTCGAACGGATCGTCGAAACCGACCCGGAATGCCCGATGGCACACTGGGGTATCGCCACCACGCTGTTCCAGCCGCTCTGGCCGACCCGCCCGAGTGCCGACGATCTGGCGCGCGGCTGGACCGAGATCCGAAAGGCGACGGACCTGAACCCCGCGACCGAGCGCGAGCGCACTCTCGTGGCGGCGACGGAAGCCTTTTTCCGCGACCCCGAGACGGCGGACTGGCGGACGCGCATCGAGCGCTGGGCCGAAGCGATGGAGGTGGCCTACCGCGCCGCCCCGGAGGACCTGGACACGGCTGCGCTGTATGCGCTGTCGCGCCTGGCGCTGGCGCAGGGCGTGGAAGACCGGGATCCGCTGCACGCCGAGGCCGAGACCGTGCTTCGGGGCGTCTACGACCAGGTGCCCACGCATCCGGGCGCCGTCCACTACACGATCCACGCCAACGACGCGGCCGGCCGCGCCGACAAATCGCTGGAGATCGTGAAAAGCTACGGCGAGATCGCGCCGCAGGTAGCCCACGCGCTGCACATGCCGACGCACATCTTCGTGCGCCTGGGCGGATGGCCGGAGGTGATCGAGTGGAACCGTCGCTCGGCTGACGCGGCCCTGGAGCACCCGGCCGGCGATGCCGTGTCGCACCATTTCCCCCACGCGACCGACTATCTCCTCTACGCCTTCCTGCAGCGCGGTGAGGACGACCGTGCGGCGGCCGTTCTCGACGAAACGGTCGCCAAGGACGGTTATCAGCGCTCCTTCATCAGCGCGTTCCATCTCGCGGCGATGCCCGCGCGTTATGCCGTGGAGCGGCGGCAATGGGAGGAGGCGGCGGCCGTGGAGCCGCGGTCGCCGGAGTATCTGCCCTGGGACAACGCGCTCTGGGCGGAAGGCCTGTCATGGCTCGCGCGCGGCCTCGGCGCCCTGCATACCGGGGATCTGGCCGGCGCTCGCGAGGCGGAAGGGAGGCTCGCGGCATTGCGCGATGCCGCAACATCGGCCGGCGAACAGGGATTCTCGACTTACATCGAGGTCGACCGGCTGATCCTTGCCGGCTGGATTGCGCGGGCGGAGGACAGGCCGGACGAGGCGGTCGAGCTCATCCGGGAGGCGGCCGCGCTCGAAGGCACCGTCGAGAAGCACCCGGTAACTCCGGGCGCGCTGCTGCCGCCGTACGAGGCGCTGGGCGATCTGCTTCTGGATCTCGACCGGCCGGACGAGGCCCTCGAGGCGTATCGCGCATCGACCGAGGTGTGGCCGGGGCGCTTCAACACGCTGCTCGGCGCCGCGCGAGCCGCTGCGGCCGCAGGCGACGACAAGGCCGCGCGCACCTACTATGCCGAGTTGCTGGAAGTGGCCGGAAGCTCCGACCGCGCTGCCGTCAGCGAGGCGGAACAGTACCTGGAAGGCTAGCAGCACCCCATCAGCCTGTGTCGTCCCGCCCCGGCATCGGTCCGGGGCGGGATGACGCTGCGTGGCCGGCCGGCTAAGGTGGAGCCGCATTCCCTGGCCGAGCCCCGCGGCCGGGCAACGTCGATCGGTGGAGGCATGGCACGATGGCGGGACGTCTCGAAGGCAAGCGGGCGCTGATCACGGCGGCGGCGCGGGGGATCGGCCGGGCGAGCGCGCTCGCCATGGCGCGCGAGGGGGCCGCGGTTCTGGCCACCGACGTCGACACCACGGTCCTGGTCGAGCTCGAGACGGAGGAGCGGATCACCACCGACCGGCTCGACGTCATGGACAGGGCGGAGATCGCGAAGCTGGCGAAGGAGCAGGGCGCGTTCGACGTGCTGGTCAACGTCGCCGGCCACGTCCATCACGGCACGATCCTGGAATGCGACGAGCGGGCGTTCGACTTCTCGATGAACCTGAACGTGCGCTCGATGTACCACATGATCCACGCCTTCCTGCCCGCCATGCTCGACGCCGGCGGCGGCAGCATCGTCAACATGGGCTCGGTCTGCTCGAGCCTCAGAGGGCTCCCCAACCGCTTCATCTACGGCACCACCAAGGCGGCCGTGGTCGGGCTCACGAAATCCGTGGCGGCGGACTACGTCGGCCGCGGCATCCGTTGCAACGCGATCGCCCCGGGCACCGTCGAGACGCCCTCGCTCGAGGATCGGATCGCGGCCTTCGACGATCCCGAGGAGGCCCGCAAGGCCTTCATCGCCCGCCAGCCCATGGGCCGGCTCGGCAGGCCGGAGGAGATCGCCGCCATGGTGCTCTATCTCGCCTCGGACGAGAGCGCGTACACCACCGGCCAGGTGCTGGCCGTCGACGGCGGGCTCACGATCTAGGCTGCCGGCGATGGCCCCCGCCAAGGTCACCGGCCGGGCGATCCCGATCCTGCCCAGCCTCGATCTCGACCAGACCCTCGCGTTCTACGAGCGGCTCGGTTTCGCGGTGCGTTTTCGCCAGACCGAGCCGGACGTCTACGCGATCGTGCGGCGCGGCGAGATCGAGATCCACTTCTGGGGCTGCGCGGAGCGCTACAGCGCGGGAGCATTCCGCCTGCTACCTCCGGGTCAGCGACGCCGATGCCCTGCACGAGGAGTACCGCCGCAATGGGATCGAGAGGCTCCCGCCGGTCGAGGACAAGCCGTGGGGCATGCGCGAGTTTCACCTGATCGATCCGAGCGGCAACCTGATCCGGATCGGCCACCCTCTGGGCGCGCGCTGATCCTCGCGTGCCGTGTGCGCCCGATCAGTATGGCCGCCGCTCCAGCACCCGCCGGCCCTGGAAGATCGAGCCGTCCGACCCCGGCACGAGCAGGTCCGGCGCGGTGGCGGCGAACCACTTGAAGCTCTCCATCTCGCGATGCTGCGCGTGCGCCG
>CAZXYL010000020.1:0-2908 GCA_964644915.1 uncultured Geminicoccaceae bacterium | reverse complement strand
TCGGCCAGACCAACGGCATCGACATCTTCGGCGCCAACGGGCTCGGCGTCGCGGACGCCTGGAACCGGGTCCGGATCGGCGGCGCGCTCGGCGGCGACCACCCCGAGGAGTCCCTGATGCGGGGCTCGGTCGCGATCTTCTCCAACTCCGGCAACTTCACCACCACGATCGCCAACTACCTCGCGACCACCGGGTGGGGCACGACCACCTCGATCTCGAGCGGCAAGGACGTCTACATCCATTTCGCCGCGCCCGAGTTCGTCTTCGCGCTCGGCAACGACGAGCGCAGCAAGGCGGCGGTCATGTACGTCGAGCCGGGCGGCTACTACGAGCATGGCCTGGAGCCCTCCAAGCCGATCGTCGCCTGCGTGGTCGGGCGCTGGAAGGCGAAGCTCACCCGCGCGGTCGGCCATGCCGGTGCCATGGCGGGTGCGGGCGACGACGCCACCACCAAGGAGCGCTGGCTCATGGAGATGTTCGGCGTGGACGACCTGTTCACGCCGGACAACCCGGTCTGCTCGGCCAGGGGAGCCGTGGTCACCAACATCGCCCACATCCCCCAGGCGCTCACCCACGTGATGGCGCTGAACGGCGTCGAGCCGGACTTCGCCCCCAAGGGCGACCTGTCGCTGAAGGCCTGGTTCGGCAACAACCAGGGGCTACGCCTGCCCCGCGACCTCGACCTGCCGGTGGTCGACGCGATCCCGCCTTACGACGCCCAGATTGCCGAGCTCAACCGGCTGGTCGGCGCGGTGCTGCTGCGCCAGTCGATGAAGGACCGCTCCGGCGCCTCGCAGATGGACGCCAAGACGCAGGTCACGAGCGTGCACGGCTTCTCGGTGCTCGACCTCGCCATGGAGCCGCTGGAGGCGAACTTCGCGCTGCCGCTGGTGCACGAGATCGCGGACGAGAACGACCGGGCGCTGCTCGACGTCGCCGTGGCCGCCGAGGTCAATCTGGTCGGCGACCCCGTGCTGGTCGCGGCCGATGCCGCGCGTGCGGCCGGCAACGCTCCGAACAGCGTCATGGCGGCGGCGGCCAGCATCATCGGCCCGAAGCGGGTCGAGCGCGCGCTCGCCTGCGCCGACGCGCTGATCGATCTGTTCGCGCCGTCCGGCCTGCTGGATGCGCGCGACGAGAGCTTCGATCTGAGCAGGATCGAGGTCGACGAGCCGACGCGGGCGCTGTTCCTGGCGGCGAGCGACGACGACGACGTCCGTCCCGCGCTGATGATCCAGGCGGTACGCGCCCGGGGCGCCCGCTCGGTGTTCCTCAAGCTGATCGAGAGCTTCGACGCGCCGGTCTCGCGCGACGCGGTGCTGGCCGCGATCTCGACCACGATCGCCTGGGGCCCCTTGATGCGCAAGCGCATCACCCGGCTGACCGCGCGCACGCTGCCCTGGTACCTGCGCCTGTACGGCGTCCTGATCGGCGCCTCGATCCCGGGCGAGCAGCACCAGCGGGGCTCGCTCTACGGCATCCCCCGCCGGGAGCGCTTCGAGACCTGGACCATGGCCGATCTCGCGTTCCTGGCCATGACCGGCAAGAAGCCGACCGAGGCGGAGGCCCGACCGCTGCAGGTCCTCATCGGGCTCTTGATCTCGAACGGGCCGGGCTCGATCTCCGCCCAGGGCGCCAAGGGCGCGGTCTCGGCGGACGGCCCGCAGACGCCGGGCCGGGTGCAAATCAACAAGGCGATGGTGGGCTTCCTCACGCACACCGGCTACTCGCACGGCGGCAACGGCTTCGAGGGCATGGCCTTCCTTCTGGACCAGTTCAAGGACAAGGGCCTGGAGGATCCGACCGACCCGGATCACGGCCTCGATCTCAAGGCCATGGCGAGCGAGTTCGCGCGCAGCTACAGGGAGGAGAAGGCCGCGGGCAGGGAGCTCGGCACCGGCGGGCCGCGCGCGCTGCCGGGCGTCCATCACCCGGTGTTCAAGGGCAAGACCGTCAACTACGACCCGCGCGAGCGCTTCATCGCGCAGGTCATGGAGGAGCGTGGCGACTACAACATCTTCCATCACTTCTATCGGGAGCTGGTGCAGGCGCTCTACGAGGAGGGCGCCTCGCCCTACGTGTTCTGCGTCAACGTCGACGCCGTGATCGCGGCGCTGCTGCTGGCGCTGCTCTGGAAGGACTACCGAAGCGGAGCCCTGAGCGAGCGCGCGCTCGAGACCGCGGCATTCACCGTCTTCCTGTACGGGCGCATGATCGGCTGCGCCGCCGAGATCGACGACCACCTGAACCGCGGGCGGAACATGGATACCCGCACCCCGGCCCCGGCGTGCGGTTTCGTGACGTGAGCAGCGGCCGGCATTTTGTGAGAGCCTGCCGGAAGCGACGGGGCTAGACTTGGCGACAGGTCGTCCCTCGAGGACGTCCATGAATGGCAACGCAATGCAAAAGGGGGCTTGACATGAAACGGTCGCTTACTCGACGCCGTCTGCTCGCGGCGAGCGCGAGCGTCGCAGCGCTGGCCATGGCCGGCCAGACCGGGAGTGAGGCGTACGCCGCCGACTTCAGCGGCGAGACGATCGAGTTCATTATCCCGTTCGAGGTCGGCGGCGGCTCCGACGTCTGGGCCCGCTTCAACGCGCCGCTCCTGTCCCGGCATCTGCCCGGGCAGCCCACGGTCCAGGTCGTGAACGTGCCCGGCGGCGGCTCGATCACCGGCACCAACCAGTTCGCCCAGCGCGCGCGGCCGGACGGCCATACCATCCTCGGCACCTCGGGCTCGACCCAGTTCCCCTACCTGCTCGGCGACCCGCGGGTGCGCTACGACTACGCCGACTGGGAGGTGGTCATGGCCGCGCCGACCGGCGGCGTCGCCTACACCAACCCGGAGTTCGGCGTGACCGGGCCCGCGGACCTCAGCAAGCTCGAGGGTCAGCGCCTGGTCTACGGC
>CAZXYL010000019.1:0-4239 GCA_964644915.1 uncultured Geminicoccaceae bacterium | reverse complement strand
GCCCGCGCTTTCCATGTGGCCGCCGCTTTTACGATCCCCTATGCTGCCGGCCGGTCTCTTGCCGAAGGGAGGCAGGCGGCGCGGGCCGACTGCGGGTCGAGCCGTCCGCGCCGTCGTGTTGGAGCGTCGTGGGTCAGACCGGGATGGGAATGGATGCGCCGTCGGCGGCCGCGCTCGCGGCGACCGGTGCCGGATTCCACCACATCGTCAGGCTGGAACGCGTGGATCTGTACTACGGCGCGGTCCAGGCTCTGGCCGGGATCGACTTCGCCGTCGGCCGCAACGAGATCGTGGGGCTGATCGGCGACAACGGCGCCGGCAAGTCGACCCTGATCAAGACCATCACCGGCGTGGTGAAGCCGACCCGTGGCGAGCTCTACGTGCGCGACCGGCGGGTCGACTGGGGCGCCTGGTCGGTGCGCAAGGCACATGGCCTGAAGTTCGAGACGGTCTACCAGGAGAAGTCGCTGGGCGAGCGGCAGCCGCTGTGGCGCAACTTCTTCGTCGGGCGGCAGATCACCAACCGCTTCGGCTTCATCGACGTCAAGCGCGAGAAGGAAATCGCCAATCGGATTCTCAAGGAGGAGATCGGCTTTCGCGGCGTCGGCATCGATGCCGAATCGACCGTCTCGCAGCTCTCCGGCGGCGAGCGCCAGGGCATCGCCATCGGTCGCGCCATGCACTTCAACGCCGACCTCATCATCCTCGACGAGCCCACGGTGGCCCTGGCCGTGGCGGAGGTACGCAAGGTCCTGGACTTCGTGCGCTCGATCAAGACGTCGGGGCGGGCCTGCATCTACATCGAGCACAACCTGGTCCACGTGCACGAGGTCGCGGACCGGCTGGTCGTCCTCGACCGCGGCCGCATCGTCGCCGACATCAGCCCCAGGGACATGACGGTGCCGGAGCTCACCGAATTCCTGATCGCCCTGCAGCACGAGCACGTGGGCTGAGCCGGCATGGCCGCGCGCCGCACGCCGTCCGTGTTCGGGAGGGTCGAGGGCCTGCCCATCATCCTCGTCTTCCTCCTGCTGCTCGCCTTGTTCATGTACACCGCACCCCAGGTGTTCCTGGCGCCCAACATCTACACCACCTTCCTCTCCACGCTGCCGCCGCTCGTGCTGCTCGCCATCGGCCTGACCTTCGTCATCGGCGCGGGCGAGATCGACCTTTCCTTCCCGTCCGTGATCGCGTTCTCCGGCTTCGTCTTCGCCGTCCTGTTCAAGGAGTACGAGCTCGCCTGGCTCGCGGTCGCCGCCGGCCTCGCGTCGGGCGCGCTGGTCGGCGTCACCAACGGGCTGCTGATCGCCAAGCTCGGCGTACCGTCCTTCATCGCGACGCTCGGCACGCAGTTCTTCTGGGCCGGCATGGCGACCGTGCTCTCGGGCGGGCAGTCCTATGCGCTCCGCGGGGCGGATCAGAGCAGCGTCTGGCAGTGGCTGGTCGGCCGCTTCGCCTTCGGTCCCGAGCCGTTCGTCTGGTACAACCAGATCTCGATCCAGGCACTCTGGGCGGCGGTGATCGTCGTCTTCCTGTGGTTCGTCATGAACCGCCACCGGTTTGGCGAGCACGTGCTGTTCATCGGCGATTCCAACGCCGTGAGCCGGGTGGTCGGCATCGACGTCGACCGCGAGAAGATCAAGCTCTTCACGCTCATGGGCGTGCTCGGCGCGCTCGCCGCCATGTTCCTCACGCTGGAGAACCGCAACTTCTTCGGCAACCAGGGGCAGGGTTACCTTCTGACCGCGATCGCCGCCGTGCTGATCGGCGGCACCTCGATCTTCGGCGGCCGTGCCACCATCGTCGGCACCGTCTTCGGCTGCCTCATCATCGGCATGATCGAGGCGGGCCTGGTCGCGTCCGGCCTTACGGGCGCCTGGGTGCGCACGGTGCAGGGCATCGTCTTCTTGACCGCGATCGTCTTTTATCTGTTCGTGGACGAGCCGGAGCGGCGCCGGGCCTTCTTCGCCCGCTTCCGCCGCTCGGGGCTTGCCGGCGAGGCCTCGCCGGCAGAGAGGTCGGCCGCGCGCGTCCAGCGCGGCGCCGAAGGAACGTGAACCTAACGAGGAGGACACACGTCATGGGAGTGAAGGTCACGCTCTTCGCCTCCGCCGCGGCCGTGCTGCTCGCAGCGGCTCCGGTCGGGAGCCACGCTCAGGAGAAGCCCGGCGAGGGGCTCACCATCTACATGCAGATGGGCGGCAACCCCGGCGACGGCGCGACGCTGGCGCGCCAGACCGGGGCGGCCGCCGCGGCCGAGGGCCTGGGCGTCTCGAGCCTGAACGAGCAGTTCTCCGCCTGGGCGCCGGAGCGGATGATCGAGCAGTTCAAGCAGGCCATGGCCGCGAACCCGGACTGCATCGTCATCATGGGCCATCCCGGCAGCGCCGCCTTCGAGGCCCTGGTCGACGAGGCGGTCTCGAAGGGCATCGTCGTCACCCACGGCAACGCGCCGCTCTCCGATCTCCAGGCCGCCTACGGCCCGCAGGGGTTCGGCTATGCGGGCGTCGACCTCTACGAGGGCGGCAAGCTCACCGCCGAGCAGATGATCGAGGTCGGTGGTCTCGGGGCCGGCGACAAGGCCATGGTCTATGGCGTCTTCAGCCAGGCCGAGCGCGGCCAGTCCGAGAAGGGTCTCGCCGACACGCTGGAGGAGGCAGGCCTCGAGGTCGACCGGCTCGAGATCACCCAGGAGGCCAACTCGGATGCCTCGCTCGCGGTCCCGGTGCTCGCCGCCTACGTGCAGTCCAATCCCGACCTCAAGGCGATCGGCACCCAGCACGGCGGCATCACGGGCGTGCTCGCAGAGGTGCTGAACAAGGCCGGCAAGCGCCCCGGCGAGATCACCGTGGGCGGCATCGACCTCGCGCCCGCGACGATCGAGGGGCTCCAGTCCGGGTACATCAACGTCACCCTCGACCAGCTGCTCTATCTCCAGGGCTTCATGCCGGTCGTACAGTGCGTGATGAGCGCCAGGTACAAGATGCCGGGCCTGTCCCTGAACACCGGCGCGGGCGTGGTCACGCCGGAGACGATCGACGATCTCGTGCCGCTGATCGAGGCCGGCATCCGCTGAACCGCAGGGGGTCGCCCGCCGGCAGGCGGCCCCTGCCCTCCCCGACCACGGGCAAGCTCGTCATGACCCTCGAGATCAAGGTCGTCGGCGCCGCGGCCGGCATCCGCAACGCCTTCACCCGCATGCCGTTCCGCTTCGGCGTGATCACCATGCGCGCCTCGCCCGTGCTCACGCTCGCGGTCGAGATCGAGGACGCCCGCGGCCGGCGCGCCACCGGCTACGCCGCCGATTTCCTCGCTTTTCGCTGGTTCGACAAGCGGCCCGAGAAGAGCCTGGCCGAGAACTGCGCCGACCTCATCCGCACCGTCGAGGTGGCGCGCGATCTCCACCTGGAGGCCGGCCGCGACGCCCTGCGCACCCCCTTTCGCCTGTTCGTCGAGACCTACCCGGAGATCGAGCGCATCGCGCTCACAGAAGACTTCAACCGCCTGGGCGCCTCCTTCGGCTCCTCGATGCTGGAGCGCGGCGTGATCGATGCCACAGGCCGCCTGCTCGGGCTCAGCTGGTTCGAGCTGGTCGCCGACGATCTCCTCGGCATCGAGCTCGGCGCGATCTCACCCGAGCTCCACGGCCGCAGCCTGCGCGAGTTCCTGCCCGAGCGGCCGCTCGAGCGGCTGCATCTGCGCCATACCGTGGGGCTGGTCGACCCGATCACGCGCGCCGATGTCGAGGAGCCGGTGGACGACGGCCTGCCGGAGACGCTCGAGGACTACCTCGCCCACGACGGCATCCGCTACCTCAAGATCAAGGTCGCGGGCGCGCTCGAGGACGATATCGCCCGGCTGGAGACGATCGCCGCTGTGATGTACCGCCGGGGCGACGCCTACCGCATCACGCTCGACGGCAACGAGCAGTACAAGGAGCTGGACGGCTTCCTCGACCTGATCGAGCGCATGAAGGCCTCGCCCAGGCTTCAGGCCTTCTGGCGCG
Source organism: uncultured Geminicoccaceae bacterium (assembly GCA_964644915.1). Classification (GTDB taxonomy): domain Bacteria; phylum Pseudomonadota; class Alphaproteobacteria; order Geminicoccales; family Geminicoccaceae; genus CAZXYL01. The sequence goes on along the minus strand of CAZXYL010000019.1, from coordinate 233 downwards.
ACGTCCTGTTCATCGAGCAGCCGCTGGAGCGCTCGGTCGCGATGGACCCGAAGGTCGCGCCCGCGCTCGACGTGCTCGGCCGCGAGAAGCCCGTGATCATCGACGAGGCCGACGGCTGGCTTACCGCCTTCAAGGAGGCGGTGGCGCTGGGCTACCGCGGCACCTCGCACAAGAACTGCAAAGGCGTCTACAAGTCCCTGCACAACCTGGCCTTTGCCCAGGTCCACAACCAG
>CAZXYL010000018.1:0-2894 GCA_964644915.1 uncultured Geminicoccaceae bacterium | reverse complement strand
CCTCGACCGGGTGCTGGCTTTGCGTCGCAAGCTCGAGATTCCGAACGATGCGTCTGCGCTCGGCGTGCGCGAGGAGCACATCGCGCAGCTCGCGCCACGCGCGGCGAACGATCCGAGCGCCGGCGGCAACCCGGTGCCGCTCGACGAAGCGGGCTACGCGGAGCTCTACCGCGCGGCGCTGGCCGGGCAGCTCTTCGCCTGAGGCGCGCTGCGCCTACGCGGCGGCTCTATTGGCGCTCACTTGATCTATGCTATAGGGGCGCCCACATTGGCGCACGGTCGCCGGGGGCGGGCGTGGCGGAATTGGTAGACGCGCCAGGTTTAGGTCCTGGTGGCCTCGGCCGTGGGGGTTCGAGTCCCTTCGCCCGCACCAAACGTTCGACGTCTCCCCTGGGCGTGCGCCGTCGGGGTGCGGTCCCATTCTCGAGAGATGCAGGCGAGCACGATGCAGGTCACCGAACTTTCCGCCGAGGGCTTGAAGCGGGAGTACAAGGTCACCGTTCAGGCGGGCGAGATCGAGGACCGCGTCACCAAACGCCTGGAGGAGCTGCAGCGGACCGTGCGCATGCCCGGGTTCCGGCCGGGCAAGGTCCCGGTCACGCTGCTGCGCAAGCAGTACGGCCGCTCGATCATGGGCGAGATCCTGGAGCAGACGGTGAATCAGGGCTCGCAGCAGGCGATCAGCGAGCATGAGCTCCGCCCGGCGCTCCGCCCCAAGGTCGAGGTCACCTCCTTCGACGAGGGCACCGATCTCGAGTTCACCGTGGCGGTCGAGGTGCTGCCCAAGGTGCCGGAGGTCGACCTCAAGGGCATTAGCCTGAGCCGCCCGGTGGCCGAGGTCGGCGACGATGCGGTCGCCACCACGCTCGAGACCTTCGCCCGGCGCAACCAGAGCTTCGAGCCGCCGGCCGAGCCGCGCCCGAGCCGGGACGGCGATCAGGTGATCGTCGACTTCGAGGGTCGGGTGGACGGGGAGACCTTCGAGGGCGGCAAGGCCGAGGACTTCCCCCTGGTCCTGGGGTCGGGGGTCATGGTGCCGGGCTTCGAGGCGCAGCTGACCGGGCTGGAGGCGGACGCCAAGAAGTCGTTCGAGGTCACTTTCCCCGAGGATTTCCCGAACCCGAAGCTCGCCGGCAAGCCGGTGCAGTTCGACGTCCAGGTCAAGGAGATCAGGGAGCCCAGGCCGGTGGAGATCACCGACGACCTCGCCAAGGGGCAGGGCTTCGACGACCTCGCGGCGATGAAAGACGCGATCCGCGACAGCATCGGCCGGGAGTACGGCCGCTTCTCGCGCCTGCGCCTGAAGCGCGCGCTGCTCGATCACCTCGCCGAGACCTATCGCTTCGACGTGCCCCCCGGCATGGTCGATCTCGAGTTCGATTCGATCTGGAAGCAGGTCGAGGAGGAGATGAAGCGCCACCCGGAGGAGCACGCCGGCAAGTCCGAGGACGAGCTCAAGCAGGAGTACCGGGAGATCGCCGAGCGTCGGGTACGGCTCGGGCTGATCCTGTCCGACGTCGGGCAGAAGAACGAGCTCAAGGTCGAGCAGCACGAGCTCAACGCCGCGATCATGCAGCAGGCGCAGCAGTATCCCGGCCAGGAGCAGAAGGTGGTCGAGTTCTTCCGGGGCACCCCGCGCGCGGTCGAGCAGCTGCGGGCGCCGATCTACGAGGACAAGGTGGTCGACTTCATCCTGCAGATGGCGCAGGTCGCGGACGAGCCCGTGACGCCCGAGGAGCTGATGCGCGATCCGGACGAGGAGCACGATCACGACCACATGCACCACCACCACCATCACGATCACGACCACGACGGCGGCCACGATCACGATCACGCGCACGAGCACGAGGACGCGGCGCAGTCGAGGCCGGCGGCGGCTGAGCCGCAGCCATAGCCGGCTGGCGCCCAGAGCAAGAGGTCACGCACGACATGTCGGATCCGACCAGCCAGCTGGTGCCCATGGTGGTCGAGCAGACCAGCCGGGGCGAGCGGGCCTACGACATCTTCTCGCGCATGCTCAAGGAGCGGATCGTGTTCCTAACCGGTCCGGTCGACGACAACGTCGCGAGCCTGATCACGGCGCAGCTCCTGTTTCTCGAGGCGGAGAACCCCGAGAAGGACATCGCCTTCTACATCAACTCGCCCGGCGGCATGGTGACGTCCGGGCTCGCAATCTATGACACCATGCAATACATCCGGCCCCACGTCTCGACCTTGTGCATCGGCCAGGCGGCGTCGATGGGCTCGCTCTTGCTCGCCGCTGGTGCGCACGGCAAGCGTTTCTGCCTGCCGCATGCCCGGGTGATGATCCACCAGCCGTCGGGCGGCTTCCACGGCCAGGCGAGCGACATCGAGATTCACGCGCGCGAGATCCTCTCCATGCGCGCGCGCCTCAACGAAATCTACGCCCGTCATACCGGACAAGAGCTTACGATCATTGAATCCAGCATGGAGCGCGACACATTTATGAGTGCAGAGCAGGCCAAGGAATTTGGTCTGATCGACGATGTGGTCAGTGAGCGCCCGCGACCGCTGTCGGACTGAGCCCTCCCGGGGCCGGGCGGTCGCGCCGCCTCTCGGCTCCTTTTACAGAATGGTGACGGTTATTCGCCCATGTTCGGTGGCAGCCGGCGCGTGGCAGCAGGTCCACAGCCGGCGCGTGCTCCGCGCGACGCGGGGATTTCGGCGGTTGTTCCGCTGGGGTGCCCCCGTTAACATGATCGGGATTTCGCTCGTGGGAACGAGGCATCGATGACCAAGCCCAGCGGCGATTCGAAGAACACCCTCTACTGCTCGTTCTGCGGCAAGAGCCAGCACGAGGTGAGGAAGCTCATTGCTGGCCCGACGGTGTTCATCTGCGACGAATGCGTCGAGCTGTGCATGGACATCATCCG
>CAZXYL010000017.1:0-9903 GCA_964644915.1 uncultured Geminicoccaceae bacterium | reverse complement strand
GTGGCAGCTGCCCATGGGCCAGACCGCGGCCGAGGTCCTGCGCACCGCAGGCGTCGTCGTGCAGCGCCTCGAGGATGGGGCGCTGGCGGGTGAGACCGTGCGGGCGGTGGGGCAGATGGCCTTCGAGGGCCAGGCAGCGGTCGCCCTCCTGATCGCGCAACGCCTGATCGGCGCCAAGAGCTTCGGGCGGTGATCCGATGAGCCAGGCGCAGAGCGAACACTTCCCGCTGCGCCGGCGCGAGGTCGCGGCGGCGCTGCTCGCGGAGCGCGGCGGGCTGCTCGTGATCGCAGGCCTGGGCAGCACCGCCTGGGACGTCACCGCGGCGGGCGATGATCCGCTCAACTTCCCGCTCTGGGGCGCCATGGGCGGCGCCGCCATGATCGGCCTCGGCCTCGCCCTCGCCCAGCCCGCGCGCCGCGTGCTCGTGATCACGGGCGACGGCGAGATGCTGATGGCGCTGGGCGCGCTTGCGACCATCGCCGTGCAGCAGCCCTCGAATCTCGCCCTGGTGGTGTTCGACAACGAGCGCTACGGCGAGACCGGCATGCAGGCGACGCACACGGCGCACGGCGTGGATCTCTCGGCCGTGGCCCGGGCCTGCGGCTTTCCGGTTGCCGAAGCCGTCCGCGACCACAGCCAGCTGGACGATGCCCTGCCCGTGATCCGGACGGCAGCGGGCCCGCTCTTCTACAGCATCAAGGTGCGCGCCGAGCCTCTGCCCTTCGCCCTGCCGCCCCGGGACGGCGCCCACCTCAAGGACCGCTTCCGCCGCGCCCTGCTGGGCGATGCGGGGTTGGGATAGGCGCTCGCTCAACCGGGCCAGCGCCTCCGCCGGCCGCCTCAGCCGCGGGACTGCCGCGGGTCATGCACCCGAGAGAAAGGTCAGCGCGACCAGAAGATGGACCAGGCCGGCAGCGGCGAGCAGGGTGCCCTGCTCGCGATCGGCGAGCGCGTAAGCGCCGACTGCGCCGACGAAGCAGATGATCGGCGAGATCACCCCCGCCACGACCAGAGCCAGGACCACGGCCAGGGGCCAGGGGCGCGAACGCTCGCTCGGATCGTCCGGCGGGGGAAACATGCCTTGCGTCAGTCTTTTGGACGGTGCCACGGGCTTCTCCTCCGCACGGGAATATCTGCCCAAGAGTTCGGGATTGAAGGGCGCGCTCTGTCGCAGACGCGCGATCACCCCCCGGGTGTGGCGCCGCCGCCGCACCGCAGAATTCGCGCACGGGTGCGTCGGGCGATGCCCGGCGCACCCACCGCGGGGCGACGGAATTACTGCTGTGCCGGCGGGACCGGCTGCTCCATCATCGGCTGGTCGGCCTGCTGCTGGGCGAGCGCGGCCTCTTCCTCGGCCCGGATATCGGCCAGCGTCTGGAAGTCCGGCGCCTGCTCGAGCTCCTCGCGGGTCACATTCAGGCGCGCGGTCTGCTCCTCGGGCGAGTACTGGAACTCGTTCCAAGAGAGCGCCACCTGCTTGGCGCCCAGGCCGAGGAAACCGCCGACCGAAACCACCGCACCGAAGATGCCGCCGTCGGGGTCGACAATGATGTCGTCGATGCCGCCGATGCTCTCGCCCTGGGCGTCGACGACGGTCACGTTCATCAGCTCAGTAGTCAGCAGGAGCCCCTCCTCCTGGGCCGAGACGAACGTCTCCTCCGGCGCCACACCGGCCTGCTCCTCGGTCGGCTCTTCTTCCAGCGGCTGCTCCTCGGTCACCTGCTCCTCGGCCGGCTGCTCTTCGATGGCCTCCTCCTCCGTCACCTGCGGCTCGGCGGCCGGCTCGTCCTGAGCCGGCTGGGCCTGCTCCTCGAGCGGCTGCTGGTCCTGCGCCTGCGTTTCCTGCTGCTGGATGGGCACGGTCGTGGTGGTCACGCTCGGATCGTCCGCCTGCTGCGCGAGCGCCGGCATGACCAGCGCTACCACGGCAGTCCCGGTCAAGAGATGCCTCAGCATCACTCCCTCCTGTATTCGAACTTGCTCTGCCTGCTAAGGCAAACGCATCAAAGCGGTGAAATGTTCCCGAAGAACGGATCAGGGGGGAGAGCAAGTCCTGCCTGAAGCTGTGCTTGCAGGAACGGTGCTCGCAAGGGGCCGCAGCTACTCAGCTGCTTTGGACCAGAGCGCGAATCTGCCTGAACACCGCGGCGAACATGGCGGGCGTGAGGCGGCCGGTATTGAGGTTCTGCCGCGAGCAGTGGTAGCAGGACGCGAGGACCGGGTGGCCGCCCGGGCGGTAGACGGCGCCGTGGCGAAACGGGAACCCGGTCTCCTTGAGCCCGAGCGCGCGCAGCGTCGAGCCGTGCGCGATGCTGCCCAGGGTCAGCACCACGCGCGGCCTGGGCTCTTCGAGCAGCTCGCCCGCGAGGAACTGGCGGCAGTTCGCGACCTCGCTGCCGATCGGCCGGTTCTGTGGCGGCACGCAGCGCACCGCGTTCGCGATCCGGCAGTCGACCAGCTCCAGCCCGTCGTCCGGATTTCGGCCGTAGGTGCCGCGCGCAAAGCCGAACTCGAGGAGCGTCATGTAGAGGAGATCGCCCGCGAAATCGCCGGTGAAGGGCCGGCCGGTGCGGTTGGCGCCGCGCAAGCCTGGCGCCAGGCCGACGATCAGGAGCCGGGCCGCGGGATCGCCGAAGGACGGTACCGGCGCGTTGTGCCAGTCGGGGAACGCCGCGCGGTTGGCCGAGCGAAACTCGACCAACCGCGGGCACAAAGGGCAGTCCGGCGCGGGCGCAGGCCGCCCGCCGGTCATGAAGACGGGACGGGCATGTCAGGCCGGCTGATAGGACCGTCCGGACCGGGGCGCCGGCCGCTGCGGCGTCTCGTCCTCGTCCTCGTCGTCGTCGAGCTGCACCGCCGGGCCCCGGTGCTCGCGCGCAATCAGCGACGAGAGCTCGCCCAGCTCGAGGAAGGTGTCCGCCTGGCGCCGCAGCTCGTCCGCGATCATGGGCGGCGAGGTGCGGATCGTGCTGACCACGGTGACGCGCAGGCCGCGCCGCTGCAGGGACTCGGTCAGCCGCCGGAAGTCGCCGTCGCCCGAGAACAGGATCAGATGGTCGACGTACTGGGCCATCTCCATGGCATCGACCGCGAGCTCGATGTCCATGTTGCCCTTGAACTTGCGCCGGCCGGTGGCGTCGGTGAACTCCTTGAGCGGCTTGGTCACCACGGTGTAGCCGTTGTAGTCCAGCCAGTCCACGAGCGGCCGGATCGGCGAGTACTCCTGATCATCGAGGAGGGCGGTGTAATAACAGGCGCGGACCAGCCGGCCGCGGCTGTGGAACGTATGCAGCAGCAGGCGATAGTCGATGTCGAAGCCGAGCGCGCGTGCCGCCTGGTAGAGGTTCGCGCCGTCGATCATCACGGCGAAACGATCCTCCGGATGCAGTATTCCGTCGAGCTGAGGGCAATCCATTTGATTCATCTCCGGTAGAATCCCCGTAGCAGAGTAGTACCGGCCGTGACCCCAACCGATGCCTGCACCGGATCGAAGGCACGGGCCGTTGGAGCAGATAGATGATCCTTCTCGCCCTCGGCGGCAACCTCCCGCACCCCCGCTTCGGCTCGCCCCGGCAAACGCTCGAAGCCGCCCTTGCCCGTCTGGGCGACTTTGGCGTCCGGGTGGTCCGCCGCTCCGGCTGGTACCAGACCGCACCGGTCCCCGACGACGGACAGCCCTGGTACGTGAACGGCGTCGCCGTTCTCGACACCCAATTGGGCCCCGATGAGCTGCTCGAGCGCCTGTTGGCGATCGAAGCGGAGTTCGGGCGGGTGCGCACGGCGCGCAACGCGCCCCGAGCCATCGATCTCGATCTGCTCGCGTATTGGGAACATAGCACGTGGAACGAGGCTGCGCCAGCCACCACGCTCGATTTACCGCACCCGCGCCTGCACGAGCGTGCGTTCGTGCTGGTTCCGCTCGCCGAGGTCGCGCCGGACTGGCGCCACCCGGTGCTCGGGCGTTCGGTGCGGGAGCTGATCGAGGCGCTGCCGCCCGGGCAGCGGATCCAACCGCTGGGCGAGGCCGGCGGGGGAGCGGTTGCAGGAGACCCGCCCCTACGCTAAGTATCAGACCAGGATCGATCTGTCATGTCGAGCGGAGAAGCCGTCGATGGCCCGAATTACCGTCGAAGATTGTGTCACCAGGGTTCCCAATCGGTTCGAGCTGGTCATGCTCGCGGCGCAGCGAGCGCGCGACGTCTCGGCCGGCGCGCCGCTCACGCTGGATCGCGACAACGACAAGAATCCGGTCGTGGCCCTGCGCGAGATCGCCGAAGCCTCGGTCGATCTCGATCACCTGCGCTACGAGCTGATCCACGGCCTGCGGCGCCACGTCGAGGTCGAGGACCGCCCCGACGACGAGCTGATGATGAGCTACCAGGAGCAGGCGCTCGCCCAGCCCGACCTCGAGGGCCGCGAGGATCATACCTTGGCCGAGGAGGAGATGGACGAGGACGAGGAACCGGTCGCGGTCGAAGACGAGGAGTCCTTCGAGTAGCCGCCTGATGCTCGGGAGCGGGGCTTGGTGGACGCGATGCCGCCGCACAAGGAAGCGCTGGCACCGGCCGGAGCGGCGGCCGGGGTAAGCGCGCCGCTCGAGGCGCCGGCGCCGCCGCGCCGCTCCCTGATGCGACAGTACGAGCTGGTCGAGCGGGTCAAGGCCTACGACCCCGGGGCCGACGAGGACCTGCTCAACCGCGCCTATGTGTTCGCCATGAAGGCGCACGGCGCCCAGCTGCGCGCCTCGGGCGATCCGTATTTCTCCCATCCCGTCGAGGTGGCCGGCATCCTGGCCGGCCTGAAGCTGGATTCCGCCTCGATCGCCACCGCGCTCCTGCACGACGTCGTGGAGGACACGGGCTGCACCCTGGACGAGCTGGAGCGCCTGTTCGGCGGCGACATCGCCCGGCTGGTCGACGGCGTGACCAAGCTCAGCAAGCTGGAGCTGCAGTCCTCCCAGACCGAGCAGGCGGAGAACTTCCGCAAGCTCCTGCTCGCGATGTCGGAGGACATCCGCGTGCTGCTGGTCAAGCTGGCCGACCGGCTGCACAACATGCGCACGCTGCAGTTCATCAAGAGCCTGGAGAAGCGCCGCCGGATCGCCAACGAGACGATGGAGATCTACGCGCCGCTCGCCGAGCGGATCGGCATGCAGGCGCTCAAGGACGAGCTCGAGGATCTGGCGTTCGCCGCGCTCTGGCCCGATGCCCGGGAGGCGGTGCTCAACCGGCTGGTCCAGCTGCGCAAGCACGATTCCAACCTGGTCGAGCGGATCGTGGGCGAGCTCCGCCAGACGATCACCGATGCCGGGCTCGAGGCGGAGGTCTACGGCCGGGAGAAGACCCCGGTCTCGATCTGGCGCAAGATGAAGCGCAAGAACATCAGCTTCGAGCAGCTCTCCGACATCATGGCGTTTCGGGTGAGGGTCGACAGCATTCCGAACTGCTACGCCGCGCTCGGCGTGATCCATGGCCGCTACGCCATGGTGCCGGAGCGCTTCAAGGACTTCATCAGCACGCCCAAGCCGAACGGCTACCGCTCGCTGCACACGACCATCTTCGGGCCCGAGCGCCGGCGCATCGAGGTCCAGATCAGGACCCGTGAGATGCACCAGGTGGCGGAGCTCGGCGTGGCGGCGCACTGGGCGTACAAGCAGGCGCGCGCCGCCCTCACCGAGGGCCGCCAGTACCGCTGGATCCGCGGCCTGCTCGAGATCATGGAGCACGCCTCCAACCCCGAGGAGTTCCTCGAGCACACCAAGCTCGAGATGTTCCAGGACCAGGTGTTCTGCTTCACGCCGCGGGGCGATCTGATCGAGCTGCCGCAAGGCGCAACGCCCGTCGACTTCGCCTACGCGGTGCACTCGGAGGTGGGCGATGCCTGCGTCGGCGCCAAGGTCAACGGCCGGCTCGTGCCGCTGCGCACCCGCCTCAATCACGGCGATCAGGTCGAGATCATCACCGCCAAGGGCAGCGGGCCCTCGCCCGCCTGGGAACGCTTCGTCGTCACCGGCAAGGCGCGCTCGCGCATCCGCCGCTACCTGCGCACCCGGCAGCGCAACGATTTCGTCGCGCACGGGCGCGAGCTGCTGCAGCGGGCGGCGCACAAGGCCAAGGTGAGCGTCGGCGAGCGGCGCCTGGAAGCGGTCCTCGAGGACTTCCGGCAGCGATCCACCGAGGATCTGCTCGCGGCGATCGGCGAAGGCTCGCTCAGCGCCCGGGTGGTGGTCGAGGCGGTCCAGGGCCGGCACAAGCCCGCGCCGGCCCCGGACGCCGACGATGGCAAGGTCGTGCCGCTGCGCCGCCTGCGGCCGGCGAGCGCGGAAGGTGCCGACCACCGGATCCGGGGCCTGCTGGCGGGGATGGCCGTGAGCTTCGCCGGCTGCTGCCATCCCGTGCCCGGCGAGCCGATCGTGGGCGTGGTGCGGACCGGGCGCGCCGTGACCGTCCATCGCAGCGACTGCCGGACGCTCGCGCGGCGCGCCGCCGAAGCCGACCGCTGGCTCGACCTCGGCTGGAATGGCGCGCGGGACGGCGCCAAAGGCATCGCCCGGCTGCAGGTCATGACCACCAATCAGCCCGGCAGCCTGGGCTCGCTCAGCACGGTGATCGGCAAGCAGGGCGGCAACATCACCGATCTGCGCTTCGGCGCCAGGTCGTCCGATCTGTACGAGATCTTCATCGACATCGAGGTCGACGACGTCGAGCACCTCGACCGCATCGCCGCGAGCCTGCGTGCCACGCCCGTGGTCACCTCGGTCGAGCGGGCGCAGGGCTGAGCGTGCCGGCGGCGCCGGGCGAGGCGGCGGTGCTCGAGCTGTTCCGCGCGAGCGGCGCGCTGCTCGAGGGCCATTTCCGCCTGAGCTCGGGGCTGCACAGCCCCTTCTACCTGCAGTGCGCACGCCTGCTCATGGACCCCAAGCGCGCCGAGCAGGTGTGCGCGGCCCTCAAGGTCAGGATCGAGCAGGCGCTGCCCGCGCTGGCCTTCGAGCAGATCGTCTCGCCGGCTTTGGGCGGGGTGGTCTTCGGCTACGAGCTCGCCCGGCAGTTCGGCGTCGTCTCGATCTTCGTCGAGCGCGAGCCGTCGGGCCGCTTCGCGCTGCGGCGCGGGTTCACCCTGGAGCCCGGCGCCCGCGTGCTGATGGTCGAGGACGTGGTCACGACCGGCCTGTCCTCGCGCGAGTGCATCGCCTGCGTGCGCGAGCACGGCGCCGTCGTCGTGGGCGCCGCCTGCCTCGTCGACCGCAGCGGCGGCAAGGCCGATCTGGGGGTGCCGCTCGTCCCTCTGGTCAGCCTCGAGCTACCGGTCTATCCGCCCGACCGGCTGCCGCCGGAGCTGGCCGCAATCCCGGCCATCAAGCCGGGCAGCCGGCCCGTGAACGCTATTTAATTGTGCGGCGGCACTCGCTACATAAGGCTCCGTTAAGGCGTGACGCCCAACATGAGAGCGCTGTGTTCCGCCGCAGGCAACCGAGACCGTTCTGGCAGCAGTTGCGGCACTGGCTCTGGCCGAAGATCGGCTGGCGTCGGGCCGGGCACTACATGGTCAAGCGGCTGACCCGGCTGCCGGGCACACCGCACAGCATCGCCGCCGGCTTCGCCTGCGGCGCCGCCATCTCGTTCACGCCGTTCCTGGGCTTCCACATCCTGCTCGCCTGCCTCTTGTGCCTCGTGGTGCGCGGCAACTTCCTGGCCGCCGCGGTCGGCACGGTGGTGGGCAATCCCTGGACCTTCCCCTTCATCTGGATCCTCACTTACCAGCTCGGGCATTGGCTGCTCGGCACGGACCTGACCTACGTGCCGCCTGCCGAAGCCTGGACGCTCCAGCGCGTCACCGACAACATCCATCGGCTGATCTGGCCGATGACGGTGGGCGGCATCCCGTCCGGCCTGATCGCCGGGCTCCTGTTGTACTTCCCGCTGGCGCGCGGCATCACCGCCTTCCAGAACGCACGCAGGCGGCGGCGCGAGCGGCGCCGCGCGCTGCGCGAGGGCAAGCTCGGCGTCGGCACCGCCCGAGCTTCGCTCGATCAGACGACCTGAGCCGCCGGCGCTCGGCGGACGATCGGCAACCGGCTCTCGCGGCGCATGATCCTGGGTCTCGGCACCGATCTGATCGACATCCGCCGCGTCGAGCGCGCGCTGGAGCGCTTTGGCGATCGTTTCGTCGAGCGCGTCTTCACCAGCTTCGAGCGCCATCGGGCGGAACGGCGCGCCAACCGCGCCGCGTCCTACGCCAAGCGCTACGCCGCCAAGGAGGCGTGCGCGAAGGCGCTCGGCACCGGGTTTCGCCAAGGCGTCTACTGGCGCGACATCGGGGTGGTGAATCTGCCCTCGGGACAGCCTACATTGGTGTTGACGGGCGGCGCGGCCGAGCGGCTCATGGCGCTCACGCCGCGCGGAATGCGAGCGCGCATCGACCTGTCGCTGACCGACGAGCCTCCCTTCGGCCAGGCCACGGTGATCATCAGCGCGGAACCGGCGAGCGGGCCCGGGCGCGCCGATTGATCAGGGGTGCTGGCGCTTTACTTTACCCGGGCGGGCGCCTTGTCTAGTGTCGTCCGGCTTCACGGAAACCTTAGCAGAGGCGGTCTCGCACCGGCAGGCGGGTGAGGGCAGTGAGAAAACCGGCTGCGGTTTCACGCAGCAGCAAAACTAAGAGCTTATGGGAAACGGCTCGGACTCTGGTTTATGCCGTTGCGATCGCGCTGGCCGTGCGCACCTTCGCCTATGAGCCGTTCAACATCCCGTCGGGCTCGATGAAGCCCACGCTCCTGGTCGGCGACTATCTCTTCGTGTCCAAATTCACCTACGGCTACAGCAAGCACTCGTTCCCGTTCAGCCTGCCGCTGTTCGAAGACCGCATCTTCGGCCGCCTGCCCGAGCGCGGCGACGTCGCCGTGTTCAAGCTGCCGTCCGACAACCGCACGGACTACATCAAGCGGATCGTGGGCCTCCCGGGCGACGAGATCCAGGTCTCGGAGGGCATTCTCTACATCAACGGCGAGGCCGCCCAGCGGGTTCGCGCCGAGAATTTCCAGGACGACGACGGCACGAGCAACGGGGCGCATCCACGCTATCGCGAGACCTTGCCCGACGGCGGCGCGAGCTACTCCGTCCTGGACCTGGTCACGCACGGGCAGCTCGACAACACCGACGTCTACCACGTGCCCGCGGACCACGTCTTCGCCATGGGCGACAACCGGGACAACTCGCTCGACAGCCGGGTCGAGAGCGTGGGCTTCATCCCGGTCGAGAACCTGATCGGGCGCGCCGAGATCATCTTCTTCTCGACCAACGGCCGGGCACGGTTCTGGGAAGTCTGGAACTGGCCGGTGGCGGTCCGCTTCACGCGGCTGTTCAATCTCATCGAGTGAGTGCGATGTCTGCGGTGCGCGCGGCGGCCCCGAGCGCGGAGGATCTCGATCGGCGGGTCGGCCACCGCTTCGCCGATCGGCGGCTGCTGCGCGAGGCGCTCACGCACGCGAGCGCCGCCGGCCGCCCCGGGCGCGGCCGGCCCAGCAACGAGCGGCTCGAGTTCCTGGGCGATCGGGTGCTGGGCCTGGTGATCGCGGCACTCCTGGTCGAGCGCTTCCCGGACGACCCCGAGGGCGCGCTCTCGCGCCGTCAGGCGGCGCTGGTGCGGCGCGAAACCCTGGCCGAGATCGCCGCCGAGCTGGATCTCGGTCGGTGGCTCACCGTGGCGAAGAGCGAGGAGCACGCCGGCCGCAGCAACCCCGCGATCCTGGCCAACGGCCTCGAAGCCCTGATTGGCGCGCTCTATCTGGACGGCGGGCTCGCCGCCGCCGAAGCTTTCATCCACCGACACTGGAACGCGCGGGTGGGCGCGATGGCGGCACCGCCGCGCGATGCCAAGACCGCGCTGCAGGAATGGGCGCAGGG
>CAZXYL010000016.1:0-4035 GCA_964644915.1 uncultured Geminicoccaceae bacterium | reverse complement strand
GAACTTTCCCGATAATGGGCATGGCAAATATGCCTATAAAGCTTGACCATACGAACTTGGCGGGAATAGTTATAGCGCCGTGTTAAGAAAGTCTGCTGCGCGACGGTATTGAACACCGTTGCCGAGCGTTAACGAGGCGGGGACAACCGGCCACAACCCAGTGGGCCTTGCGGGAAAGAGACAGGTGGACTGGCTGGCGTCGGAGGCAGCGCAGGAAGGTCGAACGAGCCATGTCGACGGCGAGCCCAGCTCCGGGGGTCCCGAGACCCCGGCCACGAGCGCCCCGGCCGGCCCGGGACGAGGCGGCGGCCTGAGCGCGCGGGCGGCCGTGCCCCCCCTGCGGGGCGTGCCCCGCTTCCGGCTCCATCGCAAGACCCTGGCGCTGGCGCACGACGCCGTGCTGGCGTTCCTGTCCGGGGCGATCGCGTACCTGCTGCGGATCGGCGAATCGCCCTTCGCGCCGCCGCATCTCGAGGCCGTGCTGCCGGCCATGCTGGTGTTCACGGCGATCGCCGTGCCGACCTTCTACCTTTTGCGCCTGCACCAGGGCGCCTGGCGCTACGCCTCGCTCGCCGACCTGGTCGCGATCATCAAGGCGGTCACCCTCGCGGTCCTGCTGTTCGTGCCGGCGATGTTCGTGTTCAACCGGCTCGAGGCCATCCCGCGCTCGATGCCGATCATCCAGTGGGGCGTGCTGATCATCCTGCTCGGCGGCACGCGCTCGCTCTGCCGGCTCCTGCTCGACCGCCGCCCCGGCCGCGGCGCCGGGACCTGGACCGCGGCGCCGATCCCGGTCCTGCTGCTGGGCACCGGCCACGAGACCCAGCTGTTCCTGCGCGCGATCGAGACCGGGCACGCGCCGCTCTACCGCGTGGTCGGCATCCTGGACGGCCGCGGCGACATGGTCGGCCGCGCCATCCGCGGCGTCCCGGTCCTCGGCCACGTCGACGATCTGGCGGCGGTCCTGGGGCAGGCGGCGCGCGCCGGCGAGCCGCCGCAGCGCCTGATCCTCACCAACGCCGCCGAGCAGCTGGCGGGCGCCGCCAAGGCCGAGCTGTTCGAGCGCGCCCAGCAGTACGGGCTCACCCTCGCCCGCCTGCCCCGGCTGACCGAGTTCAAGAACGCCCACGACGACGACCAGCTCGAGATCCAGCCGATCGCGCTCGAGGACCTGCTCGGCCGCCCCCAGGTGAGCCTCGATCGCGCCGCGATCTCGAAGCTGATCCGGGGCCGGCGGATCCTGATCACCGGCGCCGGCGGCAGCATCGGCAGCGAGCTCTCGCGCCAGATCGCGGCGCTGGGCCCGGCCGAGCTGGTGCTCGCCGACCACAGCGAGTTCAACCTCTACAACATCGACCTCGAGCTGCGCGAGCGCCTGGGCAAGGGCCCGGACGCGGCGCTCCTGTGCGACGTGCGCGACGCCGCCAGGGTGCAGGCCATCTTCGCCCGCCACCGGCCCGAGGTCGTCTTCCACGCCGCCGCCTTCAAGCACGTGCCCCTGGTCGAGCGGAACCCCTGCGAGGGCGTGCTCACCAACACCATCGGCACGCGCAACGTCGCCGAGGCCGCCTGCGCGCACCGGGCGAGCGCGATGGTGCTGATCTCGACCGACAAGGCGGTCAACCCGACCAGCTTCATGGGCGCCAGCAAGCGCGTCGCCGAGTCCTACTGCCAGGCGCTGGACCTGGTCTCGCGCCTGCCCCAGGCCTCGGGCACGCGCTTCATCACGGTGCGCTTCGGCAACGTGCTCGGCTCGAGCGGCTCGGTGGTGCCGCTGTTCCAGCGCCAGATCGCGCGCGGCGGGCCGCTGACCGTGACCCACCCCGAGATCAAGCGCTATTTCATGACCGTGCGCGAGGCGATCGGCCTGGTCCTGCAGGCCTCGGCGCACGCGCACGGCAACCCGGACGAGCGCGGCCGCATCTTCGTCCTCGACATGGGCGAGCCGATCAAGATCGTCGACATCGCCCGCCAGGTGATCCGGCTCGCCGGGCTGGAGCCCGAGCGCGACATCCAGATCGAGTTCACCGGCCTGCGCCCGGGCGAGAAGCTCTACGAGGAGCTGTTCGACGCCAGCGAGACGCCGATCGCGACCGACACCGCCGGCGTGCTCGCGGCCATGCCGCAGCCGATCGAGCTCGCGCGCCTGCAGGCGACGCTGGAGAAGCTCGCCGACGCCGCCCGGCGCCAGGACGTCGAGCGGCTGGAGTACCTCCTCGGCGAGCTGGTGCGCGGCTTGCGCCAGGAGAGCGCCGCCGCCTGAGGGGCGTGGCCGCTACCTACGCCCGGGCCGCTTTCCAGCCCTCTAGGCCGACGACCTGCTCCACCGTGCCCCGGATACGGGCGCGCCGGCCGAGCTTCGTGCGGGAGAGCTCGTCGAGCACCGCCGCCCATTCCTCGCGGGTCTTCCTCTCCCAGGTCAGGCGGAAGCCGGTCAGCCTGCCCCGGACCAGCCCGCCTTGGCGGATGGGCTCGATCTCGACGTTGAAATCGGACAGGGCGTTGACCTCGGTAACGGCCGGATCGATAGCCCATTTCTTCAGATTGAACGGCTGTTCCAGCTTGCCCCTTTCGACACCAATCAGATCCCTCAAAGTCTCGACGGTGATTATCTGTTCATTGGCACGAAGATTGCCGCGCAGGCACACGGCCTCGTAAAGAGCAAGAGCGTATTTCGAGCTGAAAGCAAACATCACATAGGCTTTGATGCGGCCCCAATGGTGGGAATCGACTATGATCCGCCGAAGGCCTTTGGGAAAGCTGTAGACGAGCATCGCATTGGGGCTGTCCTCGTCGATCATGCGCGTCGTCTCGCCCAGGAGCTGCGTGGCGAATATGGCCGGCTCGCCATCGAGCCGGGTCGGGACTTCGACCAGCGTGGTCATCAGCGTCTTGATGCTGTCCGCCACCCGCTCCGCGCCCTTGTGGCGCGGGCCGCGCAGCCTGAAGAGCGCGATCTTGTGGGGCTTGTCCTCCGCGATCTCCGGCCAGGCATGCTCGATCAGAAGGTTGAACACCCGCCGGTCCTGCAGGGACAGCTCGGCCCCGGCGCGGATATCGACCAGCTCGCCGGGCTTGACGAAGCCGTCGCGGTTCGCTCGTTGCGCCACTGCACGACTCATCCTCGCGTGCTCTAACATTAGATTAGAAATGTCAACATCTAAGCTAATGATAATTTTATCCACAGCCCCCCAATCCCTAATGATCGGCCCCACGGAATCGAGGATTTCTGCGCCTTTGCGAGGCCCCGAATCTTGAAAAACAAAATATGAATTTAAGAAATAGGCGCGGCCTGGGGACAAGCCGCCCCGCCAGGGAGGCTGGCTCGGAAAAGGCCGGCCCTGACGGGTCGACATTCGACCGGGGCGCGCTGACGCGCGCCGCCTGCGCCCGTCGAGGCGGACGCCTGCGCCCGCTACGAGCTCCGTAGCTCGAAAGAAAGGGCTGGGGGCTCCGCCCCCAACGCCGCTCCAAGGGGTTCGCT
Organism: uncultured Geminicoccaceae bacterium; assembly: GCA_964644915.1. Lineage (GTDB taxonomy): Bacteria > Pseudomonadota > Alphaproteobacteria > Geminicoccales > Geminicoccaceae > CAZXYL01. Next base: position 551 of record CAZXYL010000016.1, on the reverse strand, counting down.
TCGCCCGTCCTCGCCATGCTCGCCCTCGAGGGCTGCGCGTGGCTCCGGGCGGCCCCTTTCCGCTCTGCCCCCCGGCCCTCGCCGGACGGGCAGGGTCGCATTTCATGCAACCCGCCGTCCAAAAAACACCGCAGAGCCCCGCCGCGGGCACGGGGATTTGGGGCGCCCCCTGCCCGTCCGGCCACGGGCGCTTGGTTGCCCTTTCCCGCAGCATGCCTCTCAGAGCGCCGTAGAGGCCCCAGGACGGCCGCGGACGGTTTCGGTAGGAACCACACCTCCCGGCACCGGATCGCCTCTCCTGGGGCTTCTGAGGGCCACTTGGGTGGTCTGTCGCCCCAACGGGTCAACCCCCCGGAAGGGGCCTGGCGCGCCAGCGCCACCAACTCCCGGTGGCCGGACCATTCCGGCGCGCGGGAAATGGGCGCTTTCCCGTCTGAAAACCGATCCAGGACAAGGTCTGCACCGCGTGGCCGCCTTCGACCATGCCGAGCCGGATCGTGGCGACCGCCAGGCGCCCGAGCTCGGTGAACTTCCCGGTGTTTGGATCGATC
>CAZXYL010000015.1:0-2535 GCA_964644915.1 uncultured Geminicoccaceae bacterium | reverse complement strand
TCGCCCTCGAACGCGCGCACCTCGGGCAGAAGGGTGTCAGGATCGCCGGACCTGGTCGTGCTGCTCGGCGGGTCAGGAGCGATGCCCGGCCCCACCGTCAGGTTTGCTCCGCAATCTCCGCAGAATTTCTTGCCAGGCGGGTTGCTGCTGCCGCAACCGGCACACACCAGCGCGAGCGCGGCGCCGCAGTCGCCGCAGAACCGCTTTCCGTCCGGATTGCTGCTGCCGCAGGTCGGACAATCCATCAACAATGCCTAGTGACATCAAACAAATCTGAAAGAACCACGGGGCGCCCACTGACGCAACCCGCATCTAGGATGCCGCACTTGTTCGCGAGCACTGCCCGGACGGTCAGCCGTTCAATGCCCGCCAGATCCGCTCGGGCGTCGCCGGCATGTCGACCTGGCGGACGCCGCGCGGGCGCAGCGCGTCGACGATCGCGTTCATGATCGCCGGCAAAGCACCCACGCAGCCCGCCTCGCCGCAGCCCTTGATGCCGAGCGGGTTGGTCGCGGTCGGCACCTCGTTGAGCGCGAACGCGAAGTGGCGCAAATCCTGCGCGCGCGGCATGCAGTAGTCCATGAACGAGCCGGTCAGCAGCTGGCCCGAGCCCGCCTCGTAGACCGTGCGCTCGAGCAGCGCCTGGCCCAGCCCCTGCGCGACCCCGCCGTGGACCTGACCCTCGACCAGGAGCGGGTTGATGACGCGGCCGAAGTCGTCGCAGACGGTGTAGCGCTCAATCGTGATGACGCCCGTCTCCGGGTCGACCTCGACCTCGACCACGTGGCAGCCGTTCGGGAAGGTGAACGCCTCGCGCTGGTACTGGGCGCGCGTGTCGAGCAGCGAGCGCCCGTCGGCGCGGTGCTCGGCCGCCAGCGCGAGCAGGGTCACGCTCCGATCGGTGCCGACCACGCGATAGAGGCCGTCCTCGAACTCGATGTCGGCGGCCGCGGCCTCGAGATGCTCGGCGGCCAGCGCGCGGCCCTTCTCGCGCACCTCCTCGGCCGCGCGGAACAGGGCACTGCCGCCGAGCTGGGTCGAGCGCGAGCCGCCGTGGCCGCCGCCCGTGGCAACCAGCGCCGTATCGCCCTGGATCATGCGCATGCGCTCGATCGGCACGCCCAGGATCTCGTTCAGGATCTGCGCATAGCCGGTCTCGAGCCCCTGCCCGTTCGACTGCGTGCCGATCAGGAGCGCCACCTCGCCGTCCGGCTCGAAGCGCAGCTCCGCCGCCTCCTGCGGCAGGCCCAGGGTCGCCTCGAAGTAGCTCGCCATGCCCAGACCACGCAAAAGGCCGCTCGCCTCCGACTGCCGCCTGCGCGCCGCGAAGCCCGCGCGGTCGGCGAGCGCCAGCGCCCTGTCCATGGTGCCGGCGAAATCGCCGCAGTCGAGCGTCTGGCCCACGGCCGTGCGCCAGGGCATGTCCCGAGGCCGGATGAAGTTGCGCCGGCGCAGCTCCGCCGGGTCCACGCTGAGCGTGCGCGCCGCCTCGTCCACCAGCCGCTCGATGATGTAGGACGCCTCGGGCCGTCCGGCGCCGCGATAGGCGTCCACGGGCACGGTGTTGGTGAACACGCCGCGCACCTGGAAGTCGACCGCGCCCACGCGGTAGCCGCCGCCGGTCACGATGAGCGACGGGCGGGTCGGGATCAGCGGCCCGTTGGTGGATAAATACCCGCCCATGGCGGCGATGGTGTCGACCTTGAGGGCGAGGAAGTTGTGCTCGGCATCGAGCGCCAGGGCGACCTTGCTCACCTGGTCTCGCGCCTGGGTGTCGGAGACGAAGTCCTCGCCGCGCTCCGCCACCCACTTGACCGGCCGCCCGAGCTTCCGCGCCGCCCAGAGCGCCAGGATGTATTCGGGGTAGAGGAAGTTCTTCATGCCGAAGCCGCCGCCGACGTCGGGCGAGATCAGGCGCAGCTTCTCCTCCGGAATCTTCAGGACGCGCGTGGCGATCTGGGTGCGCAGGCCGTGGATCGCCTGTCCGGAGAGGCGCAAGGTGTACTGATCGCTGCCGGCATCGTAGTCGGCGAGCGCGACGCGCGGCTCCATCGGGTTCACGACCAGCCGGTTCTGCACCAGCTCGAGCTCGACCACGTGCGCCGCCCCGGCGAAGGCCTTCGCGGTCGCTTCCGGATCGCCGGCCGCGAAGTGGAAGGCCAGATTATCGGGTGCCTCCGGCCAGAGCTGGGGCGCATCGGGCGAGAGCGCCGCCGCGGTATCGACCACCACGGGCAGCGGCTCGTAGTCGACCTCGACGAGCTCCGCCGCGTCGCGCGCCGCCTCGATGGTCTCGGCGACGATGAAGGCCACGGGGTCGCCCACGTGGCGGGCCCGCTCGGTCTGCAGGGGCCAGCGTTCCGGCTTGGTGATCTCGACCCCGATCTCGGCCATGCAGGGCATGGGGCCCAGGCCCTCGGCCCGATAATCCCGCCCGGTCAGCACCGCGAGCACGCTGGGGCTCCGCCGCGCCGCCTCGACCTCGATGCGCCTGATCTCGGCATGCGCATGGGGCGATCGGACCACGAAGCCGAA
>CAZXYL010000014.1:0-4414 GCA_964644915.1 uncultured Geminicoccaceae bacterium | reverse complement strand
GCCTTGCCGGCGAAGATCTTGACCCGCGGCTGCCAGGGGGCAGACGGGTCGTCGCGCATCGCCGCGTAGAGCGCGATCGTCTCGAGCGCGTTCAGGAGCTGGCGCTTGTACTCGTGAATGCGCTTGACGTGCACGTCGAACAGGGCCTCGGGGTCGACCCGCACCCCGGTCTCGGCTGCGATCACGCGCGCGAGCTGCTCCTTGTTGGCGCGCTTGGCGTCGCCGAAGGCCTGGCGGAAGGCGGCATCGTTGGCGAACGGCCGCAGCTCCTCGATGCGCTCGAGATCCCCGATCCAGTCCTCGCCGATGGTGCGGCTGACCAGCGCGGCGAGCGGCGGGTTGCAGGCGTGGAGCCAGCGGCGCGGCGTGATGCCGTTGGTCTGGTTGACGACGCGCTCGGGGAAGACCCCGTGCAGGGGGCGGAAGACGGTGCGCTTCATCAGCTCGGTGTGTAGCGCCGAGACGCCGTTGACCTTGTGCGCGCCGACGAAGGCCAAATGACCCATACGGACGCTGCGCCCGTTGCTCTCGTCGATCAGCGAGAGGTCGCCCAGCGAGCGGGCGGCTCCGCCGGGCGCGGCGCGGACCCGGGTGAGGAAGCGGGCGTTGATCTCGTAGATCAGCTGCAGATGGCGCGGCAGGAGGCGGCCGATCAGCTCCACCGGCCAGCGCTCGAGCGCCTCGGGCAGCAGCGTGTGGTTGGTATAGGCGATCGAGGCCTGGGTGAGCTCCCAGGCGCGCTCCCAGGCGAGGCCGTGGCTGTCGATCAGAAGGCGCATCAGCTCCGGCACGGCCATGGCCGGGTGGGTATCGTTGAGCTGAATCGCGACATTGTCCGGCAGCGCATCGAAACCCTGGCCGGGGTGGCGCGAGGCGTAGCGCCGGAGCAGGTCCTGGAGTGAGGCCGAGGTCAGGAAATACTCCTGCTGCAGCCGCAGCTCCTGGCCCGCCGGTGTCGCATCGTTGGGGTAGAGCACCCGCGAGAGCGTCTTCGAGAGCACGTGCTCCTCGACGGCGCTCACGTAGTCGCCCTGGTTGAAGTGGTCGAGGCGGAAGGCGTTGGCGGGCTCGGCCGACCACAACCGGAGCGTGTTCACGGTCCGGCCGGTCCAGCCGACCACGGGCGTGTCGTAGGCGACCGCGAGCACCCGCCGGCCGGGGACCCAGAGCATGTGCTGCTCACCGCCGGGCCCTGTGCGCGCCTCGACGTGTCCGAAGAAGTCGATCGGGTAGCTGACCTCCGGCCGCTCGAACTCCCAGGGGTTGCCGAAGCGCAGCCAGTCCTCCGGCAGCTCGGTCTGCCAGCCGCCGTCCAGCTCCTGCCGGAACAGGCCGTAGTCGTAGCGGATGCCGTAGCCGTAGCCGGCCACGCCCACGCTCGCCATACTGTCCAGAAAGCAGGCCGCGAGCCGGCCGAGGCCGCCATTGCCGAGCGCGGCATCGGGCTCGGCATCGATCACGTGTCCCGCATCGACGCCGAGCTCCTCGAGCGCCGCCCGGCAGGCCTCCAGCATCCCGAGATTGCCCAGCGAATCGCGTAGCAGCCGCCCGATCAGGAACTCGAGCGACAGATAATAGACCCGCTTCTGGTCACGCTCGTAGTAAGCACGCGTCGTATCCATCCACCGGTCCACCATCCGCTCGCGCACCGCGAGCGCCACCGAAGTGAACCAGTCCCGATCGGTCGCGTGCGACGGATCCTTGCCGACGGCGTACGCCAGCTTCTCGAGGATCGCCTGCTTCAGGGCGTCCTTGTCGAGCCTGCGCTGCTCGATGCCGTCGATGATACCCGTGCCGTCCATGCGCGGCTTCCTTTGCAGCTCTCAACGACCCCGGGGCGCGCGCCCCCGGCGGGTCATGTCAGCGGCTGCCAGTATCCCGACAGTTGGTGTGAACTTGGTTAGCTCGCCCAGAAACTACGATCCGACTTGAGGCTGCCGCCGGGCTCGAGCGAGAAAGCGACCGGCGATGAACCTTTGCCAGGTTCGTTGATTTTCGAGGACGCCGCTGCTTCGCCAGGACCGTGGCTCGTGAAGCCGGCCTTCGGCCGGACTGGCGGGGGTCCAGGTCTCGCGTGGTTCCTGCCGCAACCGATTGACCAACGAAACGCGCCAACTCACAGATCGCGCGACTGCTCGTTAGATAGCATCGCCATGGGCGTGCCACAACCCGGCGGCTTCCGCTCGCCTGTGGTTCGCCGTGGCGCCTGTTGCCGGGATGCCATGGCATCGTCCGGACTCAGGCCGCGGGACGCAGCCAGGCCCGGAGCTGCACCGTGACCGCCTCGGGGGCCTCGAGCGGGCTGAGATGGCCGCACTGCGGCAGGACCACCAGGGTGGCGTGCGGGATCGCCCGGGCGATCTCGACGTGCCGCTCGACCGGCGTCGGGCCGTCCTCGCGACCGCACAGGGCCAGCGTCGGGCAGGCGATCGCGGCCAGTGTCGGCCGGCTGTCGGGCCGGCTCATGATGGTGCGCTGCTCGCGCACGAAGCCATCGGGCCCGATGGCATCGGCCATCTCGTGCAGCCGCCGCAGCAGATCTGCGTCCTTGTGTCGCTTCGGGTGCAGCCAGCTGAGCACGAGCTGTTCCTTGATCGCCGCGAATTCGCCGCGCTCGACGCTTGCGATCTGATCCCGGCGTCGCGCCCGCGCCACCTCGTCGTCCGCCTGGGCCTGGGTGTCCAAAAGCGCCAGGCGCAGCACCCGCTCGGGCGCCCGGCGCATGATCTCGAGCGCGACATAGCCGCCCATCGAGAGCCCGGCGAGCGCGAAGCGTGCGGGCGCCTGCGCGAGCACCGCCTCGGCCGCCGCGCCGATGTCGTCGCAGCGGCTGAGATCGCCCACGCCGGCCTCGGCGACGTCGGCGAGCCCCTCGATCTGGGCTCGAAAGAGGCGATGGTCGAGCAGCAGCCCGGGCAGCAGCAGGAGCGGGATCCTCGACATCGCAGGCGCTTTCGTCCATCACTTGATCAAGGGGATGAGCGCCTTGAACTCGGGCGTCCCCGCCCGGCCCAGCCATTCGAACACGACCATCTCGCTGGAGGCGATCTCGATCCCGTTCGCGCGCATTCGCTCGAGCGCCAGCGCACGGTTGGCCGGGTCGCGCGAGGCGACCGCATCGGCGACCACGACCGGGGCGAAGCCCTGCGCCTTGAGCCCGAGGGCGCTCTGCAGCACGCAGACATGCGCCTCCATGCCGCAGACCACGATCTGCGAACGCCCCTGCGCGCGCAGAACCGCGTCGAGCCCCGGGTCGGCTGCGCAGGAGAAGTGCGTCTTGGCGTGGATCTCGCCCGGCTCCAGGAGCTCGCGCAGCTCGGAGACGGTGTGGCCGAGCCCCTTGGGATACTGCTCCGAGGCCAGGATGGGGACGTTCAGCCGCCGGGCCGCCTCGACCAGCAGCCGGCAGCGCGCGAGGCAGGCGTCGCGATCCGCCACGACGGGCGCCAGGCGCTCCTGCACGTCAACCACGAGCAGAGCCGATTGTGCGGAGGAGACGAGCATCTTGTGCCGTTGCGCGAGAAGCCGTGTCACAGTGCGCCGATCAACAAACACGACGCGGCCGAATCCCGCAAGGCCAGGGCGTCTGCGTCATTGACATGTCCCAGCGAAATTCTACATGCAGGCCACCAAATCCTTAGAATGCGCGCGCGCGCCTCTTTTTTATGACCCGAGCTGGGAGCAGCATGAACTTCACTGACTTCGCGTTGCGGCCGGAGATCCTCCAGGCAGTCGAGGATGCCGGCTACAAGACCCCCACCCCGATCCAGGAGCAGGCGATCCCGGCGATTCTCGCCGGCCACGACGTCCTGGGCATCGCGCAGACCGGTACCGGCAAGACGGCGGCCTTCGTGCTGCCGATGATCGAGCGCCTCGCCCAGGGCCAGGCCAAGGCGCGGATGCCGCGCTCGCTGATCATCAGCCCGACGCGCGAGCTCGCGACACAAACCGCCGCCTACTTCGAGACTTACGGCAAGCACCTCAGGCTCAACATGGCGCTGCTGATCGGCGGCGTCGGCATGGAGGAGCAGGCGAAGAAGCTCGATCGTGGGGTCGACGTGCTGATCGCCACGCCCGGGCGACTGCTCGACCAGTTCGAGCGCGGCCGCATCCTTTTTGGCGGTCTCACCATCCTGGTGATCGACGAGGCCGATCGCATGCTCGACATGGGCTTCATCCCGGACGTCGAGCGGATCGTGAAGCTGCTGATCAAGCGCGAGCAGACGCTCATGTTCTCGGCCACCATGCCGAGGGAGGTCCGCCGCCTCGCCGATGCCTTCCTGAACCATCCCAAGGAGCTGCAGGCGGCGCCGCCGGCGACCCGCGCGGAAGGGGTGAAGGACCATCTGGCCGTGGTGCCGCCGCGCCAGAAGTTCGAGGCGCTCAAGCGCCTGATCGAGACCCAGGAGGTCGG
>CAZXYL010000013.1:0-2944 GCA_964644915.1 uncultured Geminicoccaceae bacterium | reverse complement strand
CACGACTTCCAGCGCCTGCTGGCCGAGGACGTGCCCACCTATATGATGTTCAGCGCCGACCTGGTCTCGGCCCGGCGCGACTACGTGCAGCACTACGAGCAGCACCCGGCCGGGTGGTACTTCGGCCTGATCCACACCTGGCTGGACAGGTGAGGCTCGCGTGGATGTTGCTGCGGCGCATGCTCCTCGACGGGGCGCTGTATGTAGACAGATGGCGGAAATCTGATCTCACCGACTGCATCACGGAGCGCGTCTGAGGAGGCACGTGTCGTCTGAGGATTGCACTCGACAGCTGGGGTGGTAAACTGCCGGTTCCATCGCCCTTGGGACGAAGGTTGCCAAATGGCTCAATCGAAGAAGCTGGCAGTCACCGCCAGCTTGGCCGCGACTGTGTGTCTCTGCTTCGGAGCTACCTTGGCGGTAGCGCAGGTCCCAGTGCTGAAGCCGTCGGCCGATCTGAACCACCCCCCTTCCGAGCTCACATCCCAAACCGAACGCTGCAATGCTCGCAGGCAGAATCCGTTCGAAACTACGGCCTTCACGTGCGTTGCCGAGCAACAGCTTTGCGAATGCGTTTATAGCTCAGAGATCGAAGGGCGCGGTTATGGCGGCTGCGATTGGGCGTTCTGGGCATGTCAAGTGCGCGGGTGGCTTGATGCATTCCCGCGCTAGCGTTCGCTGCACTTTTGATCTTCGCTAGGGTGGAGCATATCTGGTCGTAGCGGACCGTGACCGCGTACCTCGTCCGCCGCGTGATCGCGTCGCTCTTCACGGCACTGCTGGCGAGCGTCGTCGTCTTCTGGCTGGTGCGCGCGGTGCCGGGCGACATCGTCGCCCAGATGCTGGGCCAGGCAGGCGTCGATCGGGTCGGGGAGCAGACGCTGCGCGCTTTCTTCGGCCTCGACCGCCCGATCTGGGAGCAGTACCTCGTCTGGCTCGGCAACGCGGTGCAGGGCGACCTCGGCCAGAGCTGGAACCAGGGTCGGCCCGTGCTCGCGATCGTGGGCCAGGCGTTCCTGGTCACGCTCGAGCTCGGCCTGCTCACGCTCCTGCTGGCGACGCTGGTCGGCGTGCCGCTGGGTCTTCTTGCCGGGATCTACGAGGGCCGGTGGCCGGACAATCTGATCCAGGCCTTCAACGTGCTCGGGCTCTCGGCGCCGGTCTTCTGGGTCGGGCTGATGCTCCTGATCGGCGCGTCCACGCTCGCCCGCTGGTCGCCGCCGCTGGTCTGGCTGCCGCCCACGGTCTCGCTCAGGGACAATCTCACCATGCTGGCGCTGCCGGTCGCGAGCCTCGGGCTCCTGCAGGCCGCGGCCTACGGCCAGTTCGTGCGCCAGACCGTGGTCGCGGCGCTGCACGAGGACTACGTGCGCACGGCGATCGCCAAGGGGCTGCCCACACGGCTGATCTATTTCAAGCACATCCTGCGCAACGTGCTCGTACCGCTCGTCACCTTCATGGGGCTGATCCTGATCCAGATCCTGGGCGGCGTGGTCGTGATCGAGTCCCTGTTCGCGCTGCCGGGGCTCGGGCGGCTGATCTACACCTCCCTGGTCGCGCGCGACTATCCGATCGTCCAGGGCGCTCTGCTCCTGGTCGTGATCGTGGCAATGGCGATCAACCTGCTGGTCGACGTGCTCTACCACCTGATCGACCCGAGGCTCCGGCGATAGGGCCATGGCGACCCGCATCGACCCGACCGCGCTGGCGCTTCGGCTGGATGCCGCGGGCTCGCTGCGCCGGCTGCGCCGCAATCCCGAGCTGGCCCTGGGCCTTCTGATCTCGGCCGCGATCCTCCTGGTCGCCCTGTTCCCGTTCGCGTTCACGACGCGCTCGCCGTTCGCGATCGACGTCACGCGCGCGCTCCTGCCGCCGTCCGCCGAGCACTGGTTCGGCACCGACGACGTCGGGCGCGACATCTACGCGCGCGTGGTCTATGGCACGCGCGTGACGCTCGGCATCGTCGCGGGCTCGCTCCTCGCCTCGGCGCTCGTCGGCGGCCTCACGGGCCTGCTCGCGGGCTTCGTCGGGCGCGTTCTGGACCTCGCCGGCGGGCGCGTGGTCGACGTCATCCTGAGCTTCCCGCCGATCATCCTGGGCGTCGTGATCACGGGCGTGCTCGGCCCCGGGATCCAGAACCTCATCCTGGCGCTCTCGATCGTCTACGTGCCCATGTTCTACCGGATCGCGCGCGCGGGCGCGCTGTCCGAGGCCGAGAAGACCTATGTCGAGGCGGCGCGCTGCCTCGGTGTCCCGGAGAGCGCCATCCTGTTCCGCCACGTGCTGCGCAACGTCTGGCCGCTCGTCCTGGTGCAGTACATGATCCTCTTCCCGCTCGCGCTCCAGATCGAGGCGGCGCTGGGCTTCCTCGGCCTCGGCGTGCAGCCGCCCACGCCCGACTGGGGTGCGATCCTCGAGCAGGGCAAGAACTTCATCCTGGTGGCGCCCTGGATCTCGATCTATCCGGGCCTGGCGGTGCTGGTCACCGCCCTCGGCGTGATCCTGCTCGGCCGCGGCCTGCAGCGCAGCATCCGGACCGCATGAGGCGGGATCACACGGCCGCACGTACGGCCGCGACGATCCGGTCCTGGGTCGCCTCGTCGAGATCGGGGTGCATCGGCAGGCACAGCACCTCGGCGGACAGGCGCTCGGACACCGGCAGCCCGCCCTCGGCCGTGGGATAGCGCGCATAGGCGGGTTGCCGGTGCAGCGCCCGGCGATAGTGCACGGCGGTGGGGATGCCGGCATCCTTGAGCCTTCCCGCCACCGCATCGCGATCCCGCCCGGGCAGACGGATCGTATATTGCGCCCAGACCGAGGTGGCACCCTCCAGCACCCGCGGCACCTCGACCACATCGGCGAGCGCCGCGCTATACCGCGCCGCGATCCGGTCCCGCGCCGCGATCTCGTCCGGGAAGATCGCGAGCTTCTCGAGCAGAATCGC
>CAZXYL010000012.1:0-4554 GCA_964644915.1 uncultured Geminicoccaceae bacterium | reverse complement strand
CTGGTCGTAGCTGGTGTAGGTCGCCTGCCCGGTCTCCGCCAGAATCTTCGTGATCGCCGCCGTCAGCGTCGTCTTGCCGTGGTCCACATGCCCGATCGTGCCCACGTTCGCGTGCGGCTTCGTCCGCTGAAACTTCGCCTTCGACATGACCCTTCGTCTCCATTCCTTCTGCCGGGCAGCGGCTCAGGCGTATTTCGCCTGAATCTCCTGCGCCACCATCTGTGGCACCGGCTCGTAGTGGTCGAAACTCATGGTGAACTGCGCGCGCCCTTGCGAGAGCGAGCGCAGGGTGTTGACGTAGCCGAACATGGTCGCGAGCGGCACCATGGCGTTGATCACCTGGGCGTTCGCGCGCGGGACCATGCCGGTGATCTGCCCGCGCCGGCTGTTCAGATCGCCGATGATGTCGCCCATGTACTCCTCGGGCGTGACCACCTCGACCGCCATGACGGGCTCGAGCAGGATCGGTGCGCCCTTCCCCGCGCCCTCGCGGAACGCCGCGCGCGCGGCGATCTCGAACGCCATGACCGAGCTGTCGACCTCGTGATAGGCGCCGTCGGTCAGCATGACCTTGAGGTCGACCATCGGGAAGCCCGCGATCACGCCGCTCTCCATGGCCGACTTCACGCCCTTCTCCACGCCAGGCACGTACTCCCGGGGCACGGCGCCGCCGACCACCTTGTTCTCGAAGATGAAGCCGGAGCCCCGCTCGCCGGGCTCCATGGAGAGCTTCACCCGGGCGAACTGGCCGGCACCGCCGGTCTGCTTCTTGTGGGTGTAATCGACGTTGGTCGGCCGCGAGAGCGTCTCGCGATAGGCGACCTGCGGCGCGCCGACGTTGGCGTCCACCTTGAACTCGCGCTTCAGCCGGTCGACGATGATCTCGAGGTGCAGCTCGCCCATGCCCTTGATCACGGTCTGGGCCGATTCGGCATCGACCCCGACGCGGAACGACGGGTCCTCCGCCGCGAGCTTGCCGAGCGCCGTGGCGAGCTTCTCCTGATCCGCCTTGGTCCTCGGCTCGACCGCCACCTCGATCACCGGTTCCGGAAACTCCATCCGCTCCAGCACGATCGGCTTTTGCGGATCGCACAGCGTATCGCCGGTGGTCGTGGACTTGAGGCCCACGAGCGCCACGATGTCGCCCGCGAGCATCTCCTTCACTTCCTCGCGCGAGTTGGCGTGCATCTGCAGGATACGGCCGACCCGCTCGCGCGTGCCCTTGACCGAGTTGATGACGTAGGAGCCGCTCTCCATGGTGCCGGAGTAGACCCGCACGAAGGTGAGCGTGCCCACGAACGGATCGCTCATGATCTTGAAGGCGAGCGCTGCGAACGGCTCGTCGTCGGCGGAGCGCCGCTCCATGATCTCGTTCGAATCCGGCTTGAGCCCCTGGATCGGCGGCACGTCCTGCGGCGCCGGCAGAAAGTCGATGACCGCATCGAGCAGCGTCTGCACGCCCTTGTTCTTGAACGCGGACCCGCTGATCACCGGGACCAGCTTGCGCGCGAGCGTGCCCTTGCGAATGCACTGCTTGAGGGTGAGCTCGTCCGGCTCCTCGCCGCCGAGATAGCGCTCCAGGACCTCGTCATCGAGCTCCACCGCCGCCTCGAGCAGCGCGTTCCGGTACTCTGACGCCTGCGCCTTGAGCTCGTCCGGTATCTCGCGGTATTCGAACTCGGCGCCCAAGGTGTCGTCCTTCCAGATGACCGCCTGGTTCTTGATCAGATCGACGTTGCCGACGTAGTCGGACTCCGTGCCGACGGGCAGCGTCAGGACGATCGGGTTGGCACCCAGGCGCTCCTTGATCATCCGCACGCAGCGGAAGAAGTCCGCGCCGATCCGGTCCATCTTGTTGATGAAGCAGATGCGCGGCACCTTGTACTTGTCGGCCTGACGCCACACGGTCTCGGACTGCGGCTCGACGCCGGCGACGGAATCGAACACCGCGACCGCGCCGTCCAGGACGCGCAGGCTGCGCTCGACCTCGATCGTGAAGTCGACGTGGCCGGGCGTGTCGATGATGTTGATCCGGTGATCCTTCCAGAAGCAGGTGGTGGCGGCCGAGGTGATGGTGATGCCGCGCTCCTGCTCCTGCTCCATCCAGTCCATGACGGCGGTGCCTTCGTGCACCTCGCCGAGCTTGTAGGACCTGCCGGTGTAGTAGAGGACGCGCTCGGTCGTAGTGGTCTTGCCGGCATCGATGTGGGCCATGATGCCAATGTTGCGATAGCGTCCAAGGGGGGTCGTCCGGGGCATGGGCGTATCCTGCTGCTGCGCTCCGCTCACCACCGGTAGTGCGAGAAGGCCCGGTTGGCCTCGGCCATCCGCAGCGTGTCCTCGCGCTTCTTGAACGCGGCGCCGCGGCTGTTCGCCGCGTCCATGAGCTCGCCCGCGAGCCGGTCGACCATGGTCTTTTCCGAGCGCTTGCGCGCCACGTCGATGATCCAGCGGATCGCCAAGGTCTGGCGCCGGGAGGGGCGGACCTCCACCGGGACCTGGTAGGTGGCACCTCCGACCCGGCGCGAGCGCACCTCGAGCGGCGGCTTCACGTTGTCCAGCGCCTCGTGGAACACCTCGATCGGATCGCGCGACATCCGGTTCTGGATGCGGTCCAGCGCGCCATAGACGATCTTCTCCGCGACCGACTTCTTGCCTTCGTACATGATCGCGTTGGTGAACTTGGTCAGCACCGCATCCCCGAACTTGGGATCCGGCAGGACCTCCCGCTTCTCTGCGGCGCGGCGACGAGCCATGGTTCAGTGCCCCGCTACTTCGGCCGCTTGGCGCCGTACTTGGAACGGCGCTGGCGCCGGCCCGACACGCCCTGCGTGTCGAGGGTGCCGCGAATGATGTGATAGCGCACGCCGGGCAGGTCCTTGACCCGGCCGCCCCGGATCAGCACCACCGAGTGCTCCTGCAGGTTGTGCCCCTCACCCGGGATGTAGCTGGTCACCTCGAAGCCGTTGGTCAGCCGCACCCGCGCGACCTTGCGCAGCGCCGAGTTCGGCTTCTTCGGCGTCGTGGTGTAGACCCGGGTGCAGACGCCGCGCCGCTGCGGGCAGGCCTCCAGCGCCGGGACCTTGTTGCGCGCAGGCTCCGCCTGCCGGGGCTTGCGGACGAGTTGGTTGATGGTAGGCATCGCGCTCTGACTGCTTCCGATCGGCCACAATGAGCGACCCGCCCGCCCGAACGGGGCAGGCCGGGCCTGAGGTGAGGTTCTCGCCGGTGTCTCGCCTAACCTGGATGCCGCGTCTGGACCGGGGGTCCACCACCGGCATCCCAAATCGAACGGTGCCGCGGTATGTAGAGAGCCGGCCCCACAGCGTCAACCCCGAATCGGCGCGGCCGGGGGCACTCGGGCGGGTCCGGCCGCCGCCGACGCGTTGCGCCGACGGCGGCCTCGACCGCTACTTCGCGGACGACAGCTCGCCCATCTCGGGCAGCCGCATCACGGTCTCCTGGGGCGGCAGCTCGCGCGGCGGCGCGAAGCGCTCGTCGCTCGCCGCCAGGCGCTTGAGCCGGTTGAGCACGCCGCCGCTGCCCGCCGGGATCAGGCGACCGACGATGACGTTCTCCTTGAGCCCGGACAGCTGGTCGACCTTGCCGGCGAAAGCGGCGTCGGTGAGCACCCGCGTGGTCTCCTGGAACGAGGCCGCGGAGATGAACGACTGGGTCTGCAAGGACGCCTTGGTGATGCCCTGCAGCACGGGAATCGCGCTCGCCGGGATGCGGTCCTCGTGCTTGGCCCGCTCGTTGACCGCCTCGAACTCGACCCTGTCGACCTGCTCGCCGGCGAGGAAGGTGGTCTCGCCCGGCTCGGTCACCTCGACCTTCTGCAGCATCTGGCGGACGATCACCTCGATGTGCTTGTCGTTGATCTTCACGCCCTGCAGCCGGTAGACCTCCTGGATCTCGCTCACCAGGAAGTTGGCGAGCGCCTCGACGCCCTGGACCCGCAAGATGTCGTGCGGCACGGGATTGCCGTCCACGATCAGGTCCCCCGCGCTCACCATGTCGCCCTCCTGGACCACCACGTGGCGACCCTTCGGGATCAGGTACTCGGTCGGCTCCCGATCCTCCTCGATCGGGACGATGCGCAGGCGCCGCTTGGTCTTGTAATCCTTGCCGTACTCCACGCGCCCGTCGATCTCGGCGATGATCGCAGGGTCCTTCGGCCGGCGCGCCTCGAACAGCTCGGCCACCCGCGGCAGGCCGCCCGTGATGTCACGCGTCTTGGACGCCTCCTTGGGGAGCCGCGCGAGCACGTCGCCGGCATGGACATCGATCCCGCTCTCGACGTTGAGGATCGCGCCCACAGGCACGTAGTAGCGCGCCTCGGCGCCGCTCGGCAGCGGCACCGGGTTGCCGCCCTGGTCCTGGATCAGGATCGAGGGGCGAAGCGTCGCGCCCCGGCCGGTCTGCCGCCAGTCGACCACCTCCTTGCTCGCCCGGCCGGTCGCCTCGTCGACCACCTCCCGGAACGAGGTGCCTTCGACCATGTCCATGAACACGGCGCGGCCGGAGACCTCGGTGATGATCGGCAGGGTGTGC
>CAZXYL010000011.1:0-4685 GCA_964644915.1 uncultured Geminicoccaceae bacterium | reverse complement strand
GCGAGCCGCACGGTCGAGTCGGTGAGCAGCAGGCTCTGGAGGAAAAACTCATCCATCGCTCAAGCCACCGCCTCGGCGGGTGCGGGCTTCGCGAACAGGGACCGCAGCGCCGGCCGGAACATGTTCTCGAGCGCGCCTGCGAACAGGATCACGAGACCCTGGATGACCACGACCAGATCGCGGCTGATGGTCGGCATGTCGAAGGAAAGCTCCGAGCCGCCCTGGTAGAGGGCGCCGAAAAGAAGGGCTGCGAACACGATGCCGAACGGGTGGTTGCGGCCCATGAGCGCCACCGCGATGCCGACGAAGCCGAAGCCGCCGGTGAAGCCCAGGATCAGCCGGTGCTGCGAGCCCATGATCTCGTTCAGGCCGAGCAAGCCCGCGAGCGCACCGGAGATGGTCATGGCGACGATGATCTGGCGCGCGGGCGAGATGCCGCCGTAGATCGCGGCCGCCTCGTTCTGCCCGACCACCCGCAGCGCGTAGCCCCAGCGCGTCTGCCAGACGTAGAGCCAGACCAGAAGGCAACACAGGAGCGCGAACAGGAAGGAGAGGTTGAGCGGCGAGCGGGCGATCTCGATCCCGATCGCCCCGAGCACCTCGTGCATCTGCGGCAGCCAGGCGCTCGGCGGGAAAGTGGCGCTCTCGGGCGACTGCTGGCCCGGCCGGATCAGGACGTTGACCAGGAGCCAGGTCATGAGCGCCGCGGCCAGGAAGTTGAACATGATCGTCGTGATGACGACATGGCTGCCGCGCCGGGCCTGGAGCCAGCCCGGGACGAAGGCCCAGAAGCCGCCGAATGCCGCCGCCGCGACGATGGCGAGCGGCAGGACGAGCGCGAAGGGCAGCCAGCCGAGGTAGAGGCCGACCAGGCCCACGCCGAGCCCGCCGAGGTACGCCTGGCCCTCGCCGCCGATGTTGAACAGGCCGCAGTGGAAGGCGACCGCGACCGCGAGCCCGGTGAAGATGAAGTTGGTGGTGTAGTAGAGGGTGTAGCCCAGCGCCTCCTCGTAGCCGAAGGCGCCGTAGAGCAGGATATTCAGCGCCGCGATCGGGTTCTCGCCGAGCAGGAGCACGATCAGCCCCGAGACGACGAACGCCGCCGCCAGGTTGAGCAGCGGCAGGAGCCCGAACTCCACCCAGCCCGGCAGCTCGCCCGAGCGCGCCGCCATCACGCCGCCTGAGGCTGCGGGACGATGCCGGCCATGAGCAGGCCGATGCGGCGCTCGTCGGCCTCCTCGGCACCGAGCTCGCCCGTGATCGTGCCCTCGAACATGACCAGGATGCGATCGGCGAGCGAGAGGATCTCGTCGAGCTCGACCGAGACCAGCAGCACCGCCTTGCCGGCATCCCGCATCGCGATCAGGCGCTTGTGGATGAACTCGATCGCGCCGATGTCGACACCGCGGGTCGGCTGCCCGACCAGCAGGAGGTCCGGGTCGTGCTCCAGCTCGCGCGCGAGCACCAGCTTCTGCTGGTTGCCGCCGGAGAACGAGCTCGCCCTGAGAAGCGGGGTATCCGGCCGGACGTCGTAGCCGCGCATCCAGCGCAGGCAGGTCCGGATGATCCGCGGCCGATCGAGGAAGCCGTGCCGCCCGTACTCGGGATCGCTGTGGTAGCCCAGGATCGCGTTCTCATAGGCGCTGAAGTCGCGCACCAGCCCCATGCGCAGCCGATCCTCCGGCACGTGCCCGAGGTGCGCCGTGCGCACCAGCTCCCCGAGCGTCCGGCCGCGCACGGTGACGCGGCCGCCCGCGATCGGCCGGATACCGCTCAAGGCCTCCAAAAGCTCCGACTGGCCGTTGCCGGCCACGCCGGCGATGCCGACGATCTCGCCCGCGCGCACCTCGAAGGTCACGCCCTTGACCCGGGTCACGCCTGCCCCGTCGCGCACGATCAGATCCTCGACCTCGAGGATCGGCTCGCCCGGGCGTGCCGGCGTCTTCTCGACCCGCAGCAGAACCTTACGCCCGACCATGAGCTCGGCCAGCTCCTCGGTCGAGGTCGCCGCCGTGCGGCGCTGCGCCACCAGCTCACCCTGGCGCATGACCGAGACGTCGTCGGTCACGGCCATGATCTCGCGCAGCTTGTGGGTGATCAGGATCACGGTCCGGCCCTGATCGCGCAGGCTGCGCAGGATGCGGAACAGGTGGTCGGCCTCCTGCGGCGTGAGCACGCCGGTCGGCTCGTCCAGGATCAGGATGTGAGCGCCGCGGAACAGCGCCTTGAGGATCTCGACGCGTTGCTGCAGGCCCACCGGCAGATCGCCGACCCGTGCATCCAGGTCCACTTCCAGACCATAGTCGCGCTCGAGCGCTGCGATCTCCTGGCGCGCCCGCGCCGCACCCGCCTTGAGCGTGGCGCCGCCCTCGGCACCGAGCAGAAGGTTCTCCAGCGCCGTGAACGGCTCCACCAGCATGAATTGCTGATGGACCATGCCGATGCCGGCGGCGATCGCGTCCTGCGTCCCCAGGATGCGGCGCACCTCGCCGTCGATTTTGATGGTCCCGCGGTCGGCCTGATAGAAGCCGTAGAGGATGTTCATCAAGGTCGACTTGCCGGCGCCGTTCTCGCCCACGATGCCGTGGATCGTGCCGGCGGGGATGCGCAGGCTCACGTTCCGGTTCGCGTGAACCCGCCCGAAATGCTTGTCGATCCCGATCAGCTCGACCGCGGGCGGGCGGGCGGCGGGAGGCGCGCCTTGCGCCGCCATCGCACGGCCCAGCGGCGAGCGGTCAGTTCTGCGTCGAGTAGTAGTCCGTGACCTCGATCTGACCCGCGATAATCTCCTGCTTCGTCTCCTCGAGCCGCTGCTCCATCTCGGGCGTGATCAGGTCGCGATTGTGCTCGTCGAGCGCGTAGCCCACGCCGTCCTCGGCGAGGCCCAGGTCCTTGACGCCCGCCTCCCAGGTGCCGTCCATGGCGGTCTTGAAGGCGTCGTAGACCGCGACGTCGACCCGCTTGACCATCGAGGTCAGCACCGAGCCGGGATGCAGGTAGTTCTGATTGCTGTCGACGCCGATCGAGAGCTTGCCGGAATCGGCGGCTGCCTGGAGCACGCCGAGCCCGGTGCCGCCGGCGGCCGCGTAGACCACGTCCGCGCCGCGGGCGAACTGGCTCTGGGCGAGCTCCGCACCCTTGGTCGGGTCGTTCCAGGCCGCGGGCGTGGTGCCGGTCATGTTGACGAACACCTCGGCGTCGGGATCGACCGCCTTCACGCCCTGCTCGTAGCCGTGGGCGAAGTTGCGGATCAGCGGGATGTCCATGCCGCCGACGAAGCCGACCTTGCCGGTATCGGACGCCAGGGCGGCCGCCATGCCGACCAGGTACGAGCCCTCGTGCTCCTTGAACACGACCGATTGCACGTTCGGATGCTCGACCACGGCATCGATGATGGTGAAGCGGGTGTCGGGGAACTCCTGCGCGATCTGCTCCAGCGGCGTCGCGAAGGCGAAGCCCACTCCCACCACGACGTCGGCGCCGCGCCGGGCCATGCGCCGCAGCGCCTGGTCCCGCTGGGCTTCGTTGGTGATCTCGAACTCGAGGTAATCGATCCCGGTCTCCTCCTTGAAGCGCTCGGCGCCGTTATACGCGGCCTCGTTGAAGGATTTGTCGAACTTGCCGCCCATGTCGAAGATGATGGCGGGCGTGAACTCGTCGGCCGACGCGCTGGCTCCCGCCAAGCCGAGTGCCGCCAGCGCCAGGATCAGGCTTCGATGCATGCGAGCCCCCACGGGTGCTTGATTTTCGACCAGGGTAGGCGCGGCCCGCCGAAATGCAACATCCTTGGCACCGGGGTGCGGGCCGCCGCCCGCGACACCGACGGAGAGGGTCTATGGCAAAGCAGCTTCTTCACCTGGTGTTCGGGGGCGAGCTCGAGGATCCGAACCGCCTCGAGTTCGTCGATACCGCGAAGCTCGACATCGTCGGCATCTTCCCGAACTACCAGAAGGCCTACGAGGCCTGGCGGGCGGCGGCGCAAAGGACCGTCGATGACGCCCATGTGCGCTATTTCGTCGTGCACCTGCACCGCCTGCTCGAGCCGGACGCGACCGCACCGCGCCCGGGAGAGGAACCTGGCTGAGCCTGGAAGAGGGGCTGGCTGGGGCGGCAGGATTCGAACCTGCGAATGCCGGATCCAAAGTCCGGTGCCTTACCGCTTGGCGACGCCCCAAGGCGTCGGTCGAAGATAGGCGGCGGGCCCGGGGCTGGCAAGCGCGGGTCCGGATCCGGGAAAGGGGACGGCGGCCCTTCGGGCGGAGCGAGAGGCGGGTGAGCGCAGGCTCTCTCGCGCCGCGACCCGAGGGTCAGGAATCGGGGCTGGTGGCCACGCTCGAGCGAACGCCCCCCTCGGCTCCGCGGGGCGGACAGGGATCCGAGCTGCTCGGGCCCGCGGTCGAGGCTCCGCCCCGGACGCGGCATTCGTCCGCCTTCTCGAGGGCTCGCGCCGGCGCGAGGCTCGCGGTCCGCTGCTCGGCCGCGGCGTGCAGCTGCTCGCTGACCAGGCGGGTGAGCATCGGCGCCACCCCCCGATTGACGTGATAGGCGTCGAAGAACGCCTCCTCCGGCAGATCGAGCGCGCCGTGGGCATCGATCAGGATCGCCCCGGTGCCGTCCAGCGCCGCCCGCAGCCAATCCAGGTGCCGCGCGAGCAGGGCGCCGTCCGGATCCTGGGCGGCGAGATA
>CAZXYL010000010.1:0-4005 GCA_964644915.1 uncultured Geminicoccaceae bacterium | reverse complement strand
GCCGGGCACGCTCAGGCCGAGCCGGTGCTCGATCACAATGTCGCGGTCCTCCAGGCCCTGGACAAGGTGACGGCGCGGATCTCGCCCCTGCTGGCCCCGCTCGACCAGCCGACGCGCTTCGGCACGCTCGAGATCACCGCGCGCACCTGTCGCGAGACGCCCCCGACCGAGCCGCCGGAGAGCGCGGCGTTCCTGGAGATCCGAGAGCTGCCGCCGGCCGCCGACGAGGCGGTCGTGGCCCCCCGGGAACTGTTCTCGGGCTGGATGTTCGCGTCGAGCCCGGCGGTCTCAGCGCTGGAGCACCCGGTTTACGACGTCTGGGTGGTCGACTGCGAGGAGCCGATCGAAGGCGCTCCCGGCCAGGCCGCCCAGGGCGCAATCGAGGGTACGGCGCCGGCATCCGAGTAGAACACGGCGCGCGCCTCGAGCGCCCGCCTGAGCTGGCGCCGGTAGGTCTCGCGCGAGATCTCGATCGCGCCGAAGCGCCGCAGGTGGTCGGTCACGAACTGGGTGTCGAGCAGCTGGAAGCCGCCCGCCCGCAGCCGCTCGACCAGGCATACCAGCGCCACCTTGCTGGCGTCCCGCTCGTTCGAGAACATGCTCTCGCCGAAGAAGACGGCGCCGATCGCGACGCCGTACAGGCCGCCGGCCAGCCGGCCGTCCGCCCAGCTCTCGACGCTGTGCGCGTAGCCCCTCTCGTGCAGCGTGCAGTAGAGTCCGATCAGCTCGTCGTTCAGCCAGGTGCGCGGCCGCTCCGGCCGCGGCTGCGCGCAGGCCTCGATCACCTGCCCGAACCCAGTATCCACCCGGACCTCGAAGCGTTCCTTGCGCAGCAGCTTGCGCAGGCTCCTCGGCTGGTGGAAGGAGTCCAGCGGCAGCACGCCGCGCCGGCGCGGCTCGATCCAATGAATCGTCGGATCGTGCCGGTCGTTGGCCATCGGGAAGAGGCCGCTCGCGTAGGCGCAGAGCAGCAGCTCCGGGGTCAGTCTCGGCATGACTTTGGCATAGCGGGCGCGCGTCCGGCCGGCAAGCGGCTCACGCCGCTACTCGGCGGCGGTCTGCCACTCGGCCAGGAACTCGGTGAGCCAGCGCGTGTGGTGATCGTCCTCGGTAAAGGCGGGCTCGCCGAGCAGCACGTGCAGCAGCGGGATGCTGGTGGGCACGCCGGCGATCACGTACTCGCCGAGCGCCCGCCGGAGCCGCCGGATGCAGGCCGCGCGGGTGCGGTCGTGCACGACCAGCTTCGCGATCAGGCTGTCGTAATGGGGCGGCACCGTCGCCCCCGCATACAGCGCCGAATCCACCCGCACGCCCGGACCGCCCGGCGCATGATAGGCCTCGACCTTGCCGGGCCTCGGCATCAGGGTCTTCGGGTCCTCCGCGGTGATCCGGCATTCGATGGCGTGGCCGTCGAAGCGGATCTCGGCCTGCTCGAGCCCGAGCGGCTCGCCCGCGGCGACGCGGATCTGGGCGCGCACCAGATCGACCCCGGTGATCATCTCGGTCACCGGGTGCTCGACCTGGAGCCGGGTGTTCATCTCGATGAAAAAGAATTGGCCGTTCTCGTACAGGAACTCGACCGTGCCGGCGCCGAGATAGCCGAGCTTGGCCATGGCGCGGCGTACGCGCTCGCACAGCTCCGCCCGGGTGGCGGCGTCGAGCACCGCCGAGGGCGCCTCCTCGATCACCTTCTGATGGCGCCGCTGCAGCGAGCAGTCGCGTTCGCCCAGGTGCACGCAGCGGCCGGCGCCGTCGCCCAGGACCTGGACCTCGATGTGGCGCGGCCGCTCGAGGTACCTCTCCATGTAGACGCGATCGTCGCCGAAGCTCGCCTGGGCCTCGCGCCGGGCCAGGCGCAGGCCGTCGAGCAGCTCGGCCTCGTCCTTGGCCACCACCATGCCGCGGCCGCCGCCACCCGCCACGGCCTTGATCAGGACCGGATAGCCGATCCACTCCGCCGCCTCGCGCGCCATCACCTCGTGCGCCACCGGCCCCTCGGTACCCGGCACCACCGGCACGCCCAGGCGGCGCATCGTCTCCTTGGCGGCGATCTTGTCGCCCATCAGGCGGATGTGCTCGGGCTTGGGGCCGATGAAGGTGAAGCCGTGCTCCTGGACCATCTGGGCGAAGTCGGCGTTCTCCGACAGGAAGCCGTAGCCCGGGTGGATTGCGTTGGCGCCCGTGATCTCGGCCGCCGCCAGGATGGCCACCTTGTTGAGGTAGGACTCGGTCGCGGACGGCGGGCCGATGCAGACGCTGGCATCGGCCAGGCGCACGTGCATGGCATCCGAATCCGCCGTCGAGTGCACCGCGACACTCTCGATGCCCATCTCGCGGCAGGCGCGCACGATCCTGAGCGCGATCTCGCCCCGGTTCGCGATCAGGATCTTCTCGAACATCAGGGCAGCGGCCTTCTGCGCGTCACTCGATGATCAGGAGCAGCTCGCCGTACTCGACCGGATCGCCACTGTTGACCAAGAGCTGCGTCACCCGGCCGCCGCGCGGTGCACGGATCGGGTTCATCACCTTCATCGCCTCGATGATCAGGAGCGTCTGGCCCTCGCGCACCTCGGCGCCCACGGCAACGAAGGGGGCCGCCCCGGGTTCCGGCGTGAGATAGACCGTGCCGACCATGGGCGCGCGCACCGCCCCCGGATGGCTGAGCTCGGCCGCCGTTGCCGCCGCGCCGGACGTCTTCTCGGCGGCCGCGACCTGCGCGGGCGCTGCCGGCACGCTGGCCATCACGATCGGCGGCTGGCGTGCCACCCGGATGCGCGCATCACCCTGGCCGAGCTCGATCTCCGTCAGGCCGGTGCGTTGCAGGAGCTCGGCCAGGGTCTCGATCAGCGCGGTGTCGACGTTCAATTTCGCCATGGGCCGGTCGCTAGGATTGATGCTCGCCCGGCGTGGTCGCCCGGGCGCTCAGCGCGCCGGGGCGTGCCATCGGCCCGATCTCGCAGATGACGCTCTCGGCGGCCAACGAACCACAGGAGTGTTGCCGAACCATTTCCTGATAGTAGATATTCAACAAACCGACCTCAATCAAGAGTACATCCAGGGCGCACCAGATCCGTTGACGGAGGTGTGGCCGAGCGCTCACTCGTTCAAGACGACCGCGGCGAATCGTCCTGCCGCCACCCCAGCGCCCAGAGGCAGGATTATACCCCGCGTGACCTCATGAACGCAATGCACTCCTCGCAACAAGCCATTGAAATGTGCGCAGATTGTGGCCCGAGGAGCTGGGTCGGTCGGTGCACTTCCGTCGCGGCTCCAAACGGCGGCGTGCCGATTACGCTAGAACGCTGCATTACTCATTCGACAGGTCTGGAAGGAGGAGGGAGCCATGATCGAATATTCGCGTAACTTCATACTCGTCGGCGCTGCGGCAGCGGTCGCGATCTCGCTCGGACCGGTCGGCGCGCAGGAGCCGCAGATGGTCTGGGAGGCCACAGGGTTCGAGGCACCGGAATCGGCGCTCTACCATGCCCCGGAACGGGTCATCTACGTGTCCAATGTCGCCGGTGAGCCGAACGAGAAGAACGGGCAGGGCTATATCTCCAAGCTCGGTCCCGACGGGCAGATGATCGAGCGGCAGTGGGCGACCGGGCTGGACGCGCCCAAGGGCATGGGCCTGCACGAGGGCATGCTCTATGTCGCCGACATCGATACGCTGGTCGCGATCGGCCTCGAGGACGGCAAGCGGGACGACGCCTGGACCGTTTCGGAGGCCAGGTTCCTCAACGACGTCACCGTCGACGATCAGGGTCGCGTCTTCGTCTCCGACATGCTGGACGCCGCGATCTACGTCCTGGACGGGGGTGAGTTCACCCAGTGGCTGAAGGGCGGCGGTATCACTGCCCCGAACGGTCTGCTCGCCGAGGATGATCGTCTGGTGGTCGCCTCCTGGGGCGTGCTCGCGGCCGAAGGCTTCGAGACCGAGACGCAGGGTCACCTCAAGGTGGTCGATTACGAAACCAAGGAGGTTCAGAGCCTCGGCGCCGGCGA
>CAZXYL010000009.1:0-6805 GCA_964644915.1 uncultured Geminicoccaceae bacterium | reverse complement strand
TCCGAGGCGACATAGGCGGCGCCCAGTCGCTGCCGGATCAGCTGCTGGACGAGGTAGACCTCGTGATCGTAGGCGTCCGCCCGCTCCCAGGCCCGTGTGCCCAGGCGAAAGCCCGAGAATGCCATGGTCATGATCAGGCCGAGCAGCGTGATCGCGACCAGCAGCTCCAGCAGGGTGAAGCCGCGCTCGGCGCGCCGCCCGGGTGGACGCAGGCGCCTCATCACCCGCTGCCCGGGCGCGCCGGCGGCTGGATCACGGGCTCGATGGGCGGCCCGAGGCGCAGCGTCTGGAGGGTGACGGTGCGCTCGGCGCTGCCCGCCTCCCAGGCGACGGTCAGGACGACGCTGTAAGCCTGCAGCGGCACGCTCTCATCGGCATGCAGCTCGGGCAGCGGCGCGATCTCCAGCTGCCAGCGAAACCGCTCGTCGAAGGCGCCGGTGCTGGCGCCCGCCTGCACGGGCTCCGCACGGCCGACCAGCTCGAGCCGCGACTGGGCGAGCAGGGTGGCCGTGGCGTAGTCGTCGGCGGTGACGAGGCTCCTCATGCCGGTCGCGAACCCCGGCAGGAGGACGGCGAGGGCCAGCGCGAGGATGACGAAGGCGGCCAGCACCTCGACCAGGGTGAAGCCCGCCGCCGCACCGCACGGCCTGGCCTCAGTCGTCGATCGAAACCCGGCCCGTGAGCCAGTCCACGGCCACATGGTGGGCGCGCTCTCCCGCGCTGAGAGTGATCTCCCCGCCGGTCGAGCTGCCGTCGGGGTAAAAGCGGATCGCGCCGATCGCGGCATCGACCAGCTCCGAGCGGGCGGTATAGAGCTGCAGCATGACTTCCGGCAGGCGCTGCGGTGCGCCCTCGGCGTCGATGCGGAACTGGTGCGCGTTGACGTCGAGCACGAAGGCGACCTCCCGGTTCTGCAGGATCGCCCGGCTCTGCGCCCGGCGCAGGCCGGCGGCCACGTCGCGGGCCGCCGACTGGAGGCCGGCGCCCGAGCCGCTCGAGATCACAGGGGGCAGGGCGAGCAGCAGGAGGCCGATGAGGGTCAGCACCACCAGCAGCTCGACCAGCGTGAAGCCCTGGCTACGGCCCTTTCTCACCAATTGGTCACGTCCCGGCTCTCGCCCTCGCCGCCCTCCGCGTTGTCGACGCCGAGCGTGTAGAGGTCGAACTCGTGGACCTGGCCGGGAAAGCGGTAGACGTAGGGCCGGCCCCACGGATCGTTGATCATGTCCGCCCTGCGGACGTAGGGCCCGTTCCAGCCGTCGGCGCCGGGGGGCGGACTGAGCAGCGCTTGCAGGCCCTCCTCTTCCGTCGGATAGCGGCCGACATCGAGGCGAAAGAGATCGAGCGTGGTCGAGAGGTTCTCGATCTGGATCTGCGCGGCATCGGTCTTGGCGCCGCCCAGATAGCTCATCACCCGCGGCGCAGCGATTGCTGCCAACAGGCCGAGAATCACCAGCACGACCAGGAGCTCGAGCAGCGTGAAGCCGGCCTGGCGCGCATGCCCCGGCGCGGGTCCCTTGCGCCGTTTCGATCTGGAAGCACGAACTGTCATGACGATGCCTTTTCAGAGCGCGAGCTGATTGACGCTGAAGATGGCGACCACCACCGAGCCGATGATCACGGCGATCAGGCCACCGAGGCCGATGGTGATGCCCGGCACGAGGAGCGCCAGGAGGCGCTGGATTGCGTGCTCGACCTCGGCCTCATAAATCTCGGCGACCCGCATCAGCATGTCCTCGAGCCGGCCGGTCTCCTCGCCGATCCGGATCAGATGGACGGCCAACGGCGGGAAGCGGCCGGACTGGAGCAAAGGCGCCGCGAGACCCTGGCCCTGCTTGGCCGCGGCCGCGACCTGCTCGATCGCGTCGCGGACGATGCGGTTGCTCGCCGTCTCCTGGGTCAGGCGCAGCGCCTGGAGCAGCGGCACGCCGTTGCTGAGCAGCGAGCCGAGCGTGCGCGTGAGGCGCGCGACCTCGATCTTGGTCACCAGCTGGCCGAACAGCGGCATCCCCAGGAGCCAGCCGTCCCAACGCTGCCGAAAGACGGGGTCCTTCAGGCGGCGGCGCAGGAGCACGAGCCCTGCAAGCAGGCCCGCGAGCCCGAACGCGCCGTACAGCCGCAAGGCCTCGCCGGCCGCCATCACCCCGCGCGTGAGCCAGGGCAGCGCCTCGCCTGCGTCCTCGAACAGCGGCTCGAACTCCGGCAGGACGAAGGTCAAGAGCACCGCGATCGACAGGCCGGTCATGGCCAGGAGAATGAGCGGATAGCGCAGCGAGCTGTTGACCCGCTGGCGCACGGCTTCCGCATTGTCGAGGTTGTCGGCGAGCCGCCCGAGCACGACCTCGAGCGAGCCGCCGGCCTCGCCGGCCCGGATCACGCTGACATAGTAGCGCGGGAACACCTCGCCCTGCGCGGCCAGCGCGTCGGCGAGCGAGGCGCCGCCCCGGATCTGCGCGCGGATCGCCCCGACCAGACGCTTGAGCGGCCGGCTCTGGACCACGTCGACCAGGATCTCGAGGGCGCGATCGAGCGGCAGCCCGGCGCGCAGCATGGTCGCGAGATCCCGGGTCAGCACGGTGACCTCCCGCAGGCCGACCTTGCGGCGCGCGAGGAGGCCTTCGAAGGTGCCGCGCGGCGTGGCCGCGCCCGCTGCCTCCTCCGCCTGGATCGGCAGGTGCCCGAGGCTCTGCAACGAGGCGACGGCAGCACTGCGATCGCGCGCCTCGACCTCACCGGCGATCACCTCGCCCGAGGCCGAAAGGGCCTTGTAGCGAAAGATCGGCATCACCACTGCCGCGTCACGCGCAGGACCTCCTCGACGCTGGTCACGCCCGCGAGCGCCTTTCGCAGCCCGTTCTGATAGAGCGTGCGCATGCCGCTGCGCCCCGCGACCCGCTCGAGCTCGCGGGCCTCGGCCCGGCCGAGAATGGCCTCGCGGATCGGATCGGTCATGACCAGCAGCTCCAGGATGCCGATGCGACCGAAATAGCCGCTGCCGTTGCAGCCCGGGCAGCCGACCGCCCGGTAGGCGACCATGGGCGCGCTCGCCGCGGCCGGGTCCAGCCCGAGCTGCGCGGCCAGCTCCGGCGAGATCTCATAGGGGCTGCGGCAGTCCACGCACAGCGTGCGCACCAGCCGCTGCGCCGCGACCGCGTTGATGGTCGAGGTCAAGAGATAGCTCTCGACGCCCATGTCGAGCAGCCGGGTGATGGCGCTGGACGCGTCGTTGGTGTGCAGGGTCGAGAGCACGAGGTGGCCGGTCAGCGCCGCCTGGACCGCGATCTCGGCGGTCTCGAGGTCGCGCATCTCGCCGACCATGATGATGTCCGGGTCCTGGCGCAGGATCGAGCGCAGCACGTGCGCGAAGGTGAGGCCGATCTGCGGCTTGACCTGGACCTGGTTCACGCCCTCGAGCTGGTACTCGATCGGGTCCTCGACGGTGACGATCTTGCGCGCGCCGTCGTTGAGACGCAGGAGCGAGGTGTAGAGCGTGGTCGTCTTGCCACTGCCCGTGGGGCCGGTGACCAGCAGGATGCCGTGCGGATTCGCCAGCACCTCGAGATAGACCTCGAGCTCCCGGTCCTCGAAGCCGAGGGTCGCGAAATCGAGGTCGACGGCGCCGCGGTCGAGCACGCGCATGACCACGCTCTCGCCGTGCATCGTGGGCAGGGTCGAGACGCGCAGGTCGATCTCGCGCCCGCGCACGGTCATCTTCACCCGGCCGTCCTGGGGCAGGCGCCGCTCGGCGATGTTGAGCCGCGCCATGATCTTGATGCGCGAGGTGATCGCCGCGCGCAGGCGGCTGGGTGGGCTCTCGACGTCGCGCAGCACGCCGTCGATCCGATAGCGGACCGAGAGCGCGTTCTCGAACGGCTCGATGTGCACGTCCGAGGCGCGCGCCTCGACCGCCCGCGCGATCAGCTGGTTGACCAGGCGGATCACCGGCGCCTCACTCGCGAGGTCGCGCAGGCGCTGGATGTCCTCGTCCGCGCCGCCATCGTCGAGGGCGACGCCTTCGGCGTAGATGTCGCCCATGCCGCTCTGCTCGCCGCCATAGAGGCGCTCGATCGCCCGCTCGATGTCGCCGGCGAGCGCCACGCAGGGGGTCGCGGGCTTGTTCGCGATCAGCTCCAGCGCCTGCACCGTGAAGCGGTCGAGTGGGTTGGCCATGGCGAGGACCAGATGGTCCGGCTCGTCGCGCAGGGGCAGGACGCGCGCCTGCTTCAGGAAGCGCGAGCTCACCCGGTCCTCGAGCAGCGGATTGTCGGGAAACTCGTGCGGCTCGACGAACGGCAGCCCCAGCCGCTCGACCAGCGCCTCGGCGAGGTCGCGCTCGCCGACGAAGCCGAGGCTGGTCAGGATCGCGCAGAAGGACTCGCCGCTCTCCGCCTGCACGTGCAGCGCCCGGGTCAGCGCCGGCGGGGTGAGCTTGCCCCGGGCCACGAACAGCTCGCCCAGGCTCTCCATGAAGGCGCGGCTCTCGCTCGGCAGAACGGTCATGGCATCACCCGATCACCAGCGGCCCGTGCAGCCAGACGAACCAGGTCGCGAGCGCGAGGTAGGGGCCGAAGGCGATCGGCTGCTCGCGGTCGGGCAGGCCCGTGCGGACACTGCCGACCAGAGCCATCGCGAGCGCCGTGATCCCGGCCAGCAGCAGGACGCTCGGCAGGCCGACCCAGGCGACCCAGGCCCCGGCCGCGGCGAGCAGCTTGGCATCGCCCAGCCCCAGGCCGTCGCGGCCGCGGAGCCGGCGATAGAGGGCGCCGATCGCGACCAGGCCGGCGAAGCCCAAGGCGCTCCCGAGCAGGTGATCCGGCAGGAGCGCCGGATCGATCAGCCAGGCCACCACAAGGCCCGCCGGGATCAGGGGCAGGGTCAGGAAGTCCGGCAGCACGAAGTCGCGCCAGTCGGCGACGGCGGCGGCGAGCAGGGTCCAGCCGAGCAGGCAGCTCGCCCAGAGCAGCCAGCCCGAGGTGACCGCCGCCGCCCAGACGACGACGCCCAGGGCGGCGATCTCGACGCCCGGGTAGAACCAGCCGAGACGCACCCCGCAATGCCGGCAGCGGCCGGCCGAGGAGAGCCAGCTCACGACCGGCACGAGATCGCGCAGGCCCAGCGTCCGGCTGCAGCTCCGGCAGGCCGAGCGGCTCCAGACGAGCGGCTCGCCTGCCGGCAGCCGCATCGCGAGCACGCCGAGGAAGCTGCCGATGCAAGGCGCTGCGATCGCCAGGAACAGCCATTCGGGCACATCCAGCCCCGGCAACATCGATCTCTCACCTCCCGGGCGCCGGGCACCGGCGCCGTCCTCTTTCTTCGCTTATTGTAGCAGGTGCGGCCGGCCACGAAACCACTGCCGAACGGAGACCGCGCGCGCCTCACTCCGCGGCGGCGAGCGGCTGCCCCTGTCGCCAGCTGTAGAAGCGGTACGGCGGCTCGCCGAATTCGAGCGCCACGACCGCCTCGCGGACGTGCACACCGCCGCCCTCGCTGCGCCCCTCCGCCGTGACCGTGAAGATCGTCTGGCTGGACGGCACCAGGAACTCCTCGTAGGCGGCGAGCCGGAGATAGATCTCGTCCATGACCGTCAGCTCGTCGTCCGTCGCGCTGAGAAGCTCCGAGAGCTGCGCGCGGGTCGCCAGCACGTCCTCGACCTCGGCCATGGTGATCCCGGGCAGGGCGAGCAGCACCTCGGGTGCGGCGAGCAGGGGGTCGATACCAGGCTCCCACGAGTGCACGGTCACGAAGGGTGTCACCCGGCGGTACAGCTCCGGCGTCATGCCCGGGACCTGCTGCAGCTCGTCGAGCGCCTCGAACGACGCGTATTTGGGCGACAGCTCGTCCGCGGCCCCTCGCGGCCCTGCCCCCACGCCCGGACCGCCCGGCCCGTCGCGGAACTCGACCAGCGCATCCACCAGCGCCGCGGCCTCCTCCGGCGCCATGCCCAGGCTCACGAACAGTCCGTCCAGGAGCTCGTCGGGCGCGAAGTTGATGTCGATCTTGCTGGTCTCGTCCTGGACCCTGACCCGCGCCTCGCCGCCAGCGAGCGCGAAGGAGAAGATCGTCCCGTCGGTGCGCGGCCGGGCCGCGGGCTCGGCCTCGAACAGGGCGAGCACGGCGCGATAGATCCCGGCGTCGGCGATCGCTTCCGCCTTCGCCTTCTCCACCGCGTTGCGCCCGAACTGGAGCTCGACCCGCGCCGTGCCGGCGAGGCTCGCGCCGATGATCGCGAGCAGGCTCACGAGCCACAGCACCGCGAGAAGAGCGAAACCTCGCGATCGGGGAGGGGATGCGTGAAACTTGGGCAAGACCATCACTGCGCGGTCCGCCGACCCGCGACGACAGTGTAAAACCAATATGATGCAAGGATGCCTGTAGGCGTAACGCGAGACAACTGCTATTCGCTTGTCCTGACCTGTTGTTGAAAGGCGCCGGCCGGGCGCCACGGGGCGACGCAGCAGCGAACGGGGGTATGGGCGAGCATCCGAGCGAGACCGCCGGCGACCCGACGGGCCTGAGCACCGCCTGGCGGGGTGCGGGCCGCTGGTCCGATTTCAGCCGCCGCGCGATCCTTGCGCTCACGCTGCTCGCGCTGGGCAGCTGCGCGGCCGAGCCGGGGCCCACGACGGGCCCGGCACCGCCCGCACCGGCGCCGGCCGCGGAGATGGCGCCCGCCGTCCCCTCGCCGGGAGCCCCCGGGCCGATCCCGCTCGCGGAGCCCGGGCCGCCGATACCGGAGCCCATCATCCAGCGCGGCACCGGCGTCTTCATCAATCCCCAGCCGGCGCCCCGGGCGTCGGTCGAGGTC
>CAZXYL010000008.1:0-4628 GCA_964644915.1 uncultured Geminicoccaceae bacterium | reverse complement strand
CCTCGTCCAGGATCAGGATCTCGGCATCGGCGACCAGGGCGCGGGCGAAGCTGATCAGCTGCCGCTGCCCGAGCGAAAGATTCCCGCCGCGCTGCTCCAGGGGCGTCTCGTAGCCCTCCGGCAGCCGCATGATGAAGTCGTGCGCGCCTACGGCCTTGGCCGCCGCGACCACCTGCTCGCGCGTCGCATCGGTCGTGGCGTAGCGGATGTTCTCGAACACCGTGCCGGTGAACAGGAACGGCTCCTGCAGCACCATGGCGATATGGCGGCCGAGCGAGGCCTGCGTGAGGTCCCGGACGTCGTGGCCGCCGACCAGCACCTGGCCGCTCCAGACGTCGTAGAAGCGGTGGACCAGCGCCATGGTGCTGGTCTTGCCGGACCCGGTCGGGCCCACCAGCGCCACCGTCTGCCCCGGCTCGACCCGGAAGCTGACGTTGCGCAGGATCGGGATGCCCCGGGCGTAGCCGAAGGTGACGTCCCTGAACTCGACCGAGCCGTCGATGCGCGAAGGGTCGAGCGCGCCCGGCCTGTCACGCACCTCGATCGGCACGTCCAGGACCTCGAAGATGCGCTGCCCGGACGCCATGGCGCGCTGCATCACGCTGTACTGCATGGTGAGCGAGCGGATCGGGTCGAAAAAGCGCTGGACGTAGAACAGGAAGGCGACCATCACGCCGAGGTCGAGCCGGCCGTCGAGCACGGCGGCGCCGCCGACCACGACCACGATGGCCATGGCGGCCCCGGTCAGGGCATCCACGATCGGCACCATGATCTGGGCGAGCCAGGTGCCGCGCAGCTGGGCGTCGAGGTTGTCCTGGACCTTCTCCTCGAACAGCCGGAGGTTCACCGTCTCGCGCCCCATGCCCTGGACCGTGCGCACGCCGTGGATGCCTTCCGCGAGCGCACCGTTCAGGGTCGAGCTGGTGACCCGCGCGCGCAGGAACGCGCGCCGGGCACCCGGCAGCCAGAGGATGCGCACCACGGTGAGCGCCGGTACGACCGAAAGCGTGAGCAGCCCGAGCCGCCAGTCGAGCACCACGAGCACGATCGCGATGCCCACGAGCAGGACGAGGTCGCCGATCGCGAACACCGAGGTCTCGAGAAACTCCTGCAAGGCGTGAACGTCGCCCTGCAGCCGGGACATCAGGCGCCCGACCTCCGTCTTGTCCATGAAGGACAGCGAGATGCGCTGCAGATGGGCGAACATCGCGCGCCGCAGATTGATCAGGAGCCGCTCGGCGATGCGCGCGACCAGCGTCTCCTGCACCAGGTTGGCCAGGAAGTTCAGGCTCACGACGCCAAAGAAGATCAGCACGCCCAGCATGAGCAGCCGCTCGCCCTCGGCGCCCTCGACCAGCGCACCGTCGATCACGGCCCGCAGGATGAGCGGGATCGAGATCTGGCTCGCGGCGAAGGCGAGGACCGCCAGCACGGCGAGCGCCAGCCGACGCCGATAGGGGCTGATGAAGGCCCAGAACCGCCGCACGATCCGGCCGTCGAAGGCGGCGAAGATCTGCTCCTCGGTGTTGATCTGCGAGCCGACGACGGCACGCGGCGGCCGCGGGTCGTGGCGCGCCAGCTCCGGCCCGAGATCGGTGCGGGTCGCGCTCATCGCGCAGACTCCTGGTGGTGGTCGTCGCTCCCTTCCCGAGGCTCGCCACCGGCGCTCTGCAGGGCGTAGAGGCTGGCGTACCGGCCGCCCTGCTCCAGGAGCTCGGCATGCGTGCCGCGCTCGACGATGCGTCCCTGCTCCAGGAAGAGGATCTCGTCGGCGCCCATGAGCGAGCCCAGCCGGTGGGCGATGATGATCGTCGCCCGGGTCGCGGTCTCGGTCCGCAGCGCCTCGCGGATGCCCTGCTCGGTGGCGGCGTCGACCGCCGCGGTCGAATCGTCGAACACCAGGAGGGGGGGACTGAGCAGGATGCTGCGCGCGATCGACAGGCGCTGGCGCTGGCCGCCCGAGAGCGAGACGCCGCGCTCGCCGACCAGCGTCTCATAGTCCTTCGGCAGCCCCGCGATGTAGTCGTGCAGCCGTGCCACCTCGCTGGATTGAGCGATGCGCTCGCGCTCGGCCCAGGGATCACCGTAGGCGATGTTGTTCTCGATCGACGCGGTAAACAGGAAGGTGTCCTGCTGGACCAGACTCACGGTTCGACGCAAGGACGCCAGAGTCACGTCGCGCACGTCCTGGCCGTCGATCGTGATCCGGCCGTTATCGACGTCGTAGTAGCGCGGGATCAGGTGCGCGATGGTCGACTTGCCGCTGCCGGGCGGGCCGACGATCCCCAGTGTCCTCCCGGCGCGCACCTCGAAGCTGATGTCGTGCAGCGTGGGCAGGTCCTGCCGCTGGCCGGGGTAGGTGAAGGAGACGTTTTCGAAGCGGAGCACGGCGTCGGTGATCGCGAGTTCGCGCGCTCCTGGCCGGTCGGCGATCTCCGGCTCGCGGTCGAGCACCTCGAACAGCCTTGCCCCTGACATCGACGCGCGGGCGAATGCATTGACCATCATGCCGAGCTGACGCACCGGCATCTGCAAAATCGCCATGAAGGCGAGATGCTCGGCCAGGATGCCGACGGTGATCTCGCCGGCCAGCACCTTCTGGCCACCGACCCACAAGAGGAGGCCCATGGCGAGGAAGAAGGCATAAGTCATGGCGGCGGTGTTGCGGACCCGCAGGTCGGTCCGGCGGTCGGCAAGCGCCAGGGCGTCGTGCGAGACGACATCGAACTTGGCGAGCTCGTGGGGCTGCGCGGCGAAGGCGCGAACCACGCGGATGCCGCCCAGGTTCTCCTCCATCACGCGGGTAAGCACGCCGAGCTTCTCCTGGAGCGCCAGCCAGCTGGCGCGCAGCCGCAGCCGCGCCACGACCGAGCGCCAGGCGGCGAAGGGGACGAAGCTGAGCGCGATCAGGCCGAGCAGCGGCTCGCGGCTCAGGAGCAGCGTCGCGCCGATGCCGATCAGGAGCGTGAACAGCACGAGGCGGATCACCCCGGCGTTGATCAGCATCCGGATGCCCTCGATGTCGAGCATGCCCCGGGTGATCAGCTCGCCCGTGTGCACCCGGTCGTGGAAGCCGAAGCTCAGCCGCTGCAGCTGCGCGTAGTAGGCCATGCGCAGGTCGTAGGCGACCCGCTGCCCGACCGCCTCGCCCTGGTAGTTGTGCCACATCGTGAACAGGCCCCGCAGGACGCTGGCGCCGAGCAGCAGAAGGGCGGCGTGCCAGAGGGCCCCGCGCGCGGCGGCCTGATCACCATCGCCGAGAAGACCTTGCGCCGAATCGACGGCGCGGCCGAGGTACTGCGGGATCATGAGCTGGAAGATCGCGGCCACGATCGTGGTGCCGACCGCGATCGCCATGCCGCGTCGGTAGCGGAGCGCCATGCCGAGCACGCGCCGCAGGATCTTGAAGTCGGAGAGACCGACGCCGGCGGCATCGCTCGGCTGGCGTGAAGAGATGATCGGACGGGTGGACGACAAGAGCAGACCTTGAGCCATTGCTGGGGACCGACGCGGGCCATGCTCGTGCCGGGAAGGACCGGCCGACGCTGCCGCTGCCAGGGTGGCACGTCCCGCGCTGCGGGAGGGCGTGGCATCCATAACGCCTACGGCTTGCGCAACCAAAGCCTTTCGACGTCGCGAAGCGCTCGAGGGGGCGCGACACGGCAACCGCGCGCTGTGGTAGCACGAGCGCATCGCGCCGCCCTGGCGCCCGCGCCCCGAAACTCCATCTGAACGTGGATCAGCAGCGGAGTCCTGTTCTTGGGTGCAGCCGAGGAGATCGTTGCGTGGACCTTGAGCGCCGGCCTCGACGGGCCGGGCCAGGCCGAGCTCGTCGCCGGCTATTGCGAGCGCCTGGTCCAAGCCGGGGTGCCGCTCTGGCGGGTCTCGGTCGGCGCCGACACGCTGCACCCCCTGATCGACGCCCAGGGTCACCGGTGGCTTTCCGGCGAAGGCGTGCGCGAGGAGTTCTATCACCGAGCGAGCACGCCGGAGCGGGTCGAGGAGTGGCGCCAGAGCCCGTGGTACCGGCTGCTCGAGGACGGCGCGTGGGAGATGCGCCGGCGGCTCGCTACCGGTGAGGGCACCGACGAGTTCCCGCTGCTGGCGGATCTCGCCGCCCAGGGTGGCACCGACTACTGGGCGCGGATCATCGGCTTCGGCGACCGGGGCAGCCTGGGTGCC
Organism: uncultured Geminicoccaceae bacterium; assembly: GCA_964644915.1. Taxonomy (GTDB): domain Bacteria; phylum Pseudomonadota; class Alphaproteobacteria; order Geminicoccales; family Geminicoccaceae; genus CAZXYL01. The sequence continues at coordinate 446 of CAZXYL010000008.1, read as the reverse complement.
ACGCGCGGCGTGGCCACGTCCTGGGCGACCCGCGAGCCGGGCGGCTTCGGCGGGCGCGATCTCGCCCTGATCGAGGCGACCCTGCCGGCGTTCGCCCTCGCGTTCAAGGCGGCGATGGCGATCGACGCGGCGCGCACCCTCGTGACCACCTATCTGGGGCGTGATGCGGCCGAGCGGATCCTGCGCGGCGAGATCGTGCGCGGCCAGGTCATGACCGTGCGCAAGGTGCTCTGGTTCAGCGACCTGACGGGCTTCACCAGGATCGCCGACGTTCTGCCGCGCGAGCAGCTCCTCGACCTGCTCAACGCCTATGCCGATTGCCTGGTCGAGGTGGTCCACGAGCATGGCGGCGAGGTGCTGAAGTTCATGGGCGACGGCATCCTGGCCGTGTTCAGCGACGCCGAGGACCTCGCCTGCCGGCGCGCCCTCGATGCCGCGGAAGCCGC
>CAZXYL010000007.1:0-2965 GCA_964644915.1 uncultured Geminicoccaceae bacterium | reverse complement strand
GAACGAGGAGGCCCCCAGCGCCCTGGCGGCGAAGGTCCGGGCGTTTGCCGACGAGATGCCCGGGATCCAGGCCCGCTGGCGGGCGGCCCTTCGCGACCTGCACGAGGCCGGCCAGCGGACCGTGCTCTGGGGCGGCGGCTCCAAGGCGGTGGCCTTCCTCACCACGCTGGGCGTCACCGACGAGGTGGCCTATGCGGTCGACGTCAACCCGCGGCGCGACGGCACCTACATCGCGGGCACGGGCCAGCCGATCGCGACGCCCGAGCGCCTGGTCGAACAGCCGCCCGACGTCCTGATCGTCATGAGCCCGATCTATCTGCCCGAGATCACGGCCGATCTCGAGCGCCTGGGCGTCCGGCCACGCCGGGTGCTGACGGTCGAAGCGCCGGATCCGCTGCTCGCCGCCTGATCGGTCGCGCGGGCCCGGGCTGCCCGATGGCTGCCCCGCAGAAGGGGATGGCGACATGAACCTCGCGCAGCTGTTCGTCCGGGCGAGCCGCGCTCATGCCGACCTGCCGGCGGTGGCGCATGGCACGGGCGTCCTCCTGCGCCACGGTGAGCTCGTCCACCGCGCTGCCGCGATGGCGGGGCGGCTGCGCGAGCGGCTCGGCCTGCGCCCCGGAGATCGCGCAGCGCTGGTCATGACCAACGTCCCGGAATACGTCGAGCTCCTGCTCGCCGGCTGGTGGGCGGGGCTCGTCATGGTGCCCGCGAACGCCAAGCTCCATCCGCGCGAGCTCGAGTACATCCTGGGCCACGCGGGTGCCCGCGTCTGTTTCGTCACGGAGGGTCTCGCCGAGACCATCGCACCGCTCGAGAGCTCGCTCGAGGCGCTCGAGCGGATCGTCGTCGTCGGCAGCCGCGAGTACGACCAGCTGCGCGGCGGCGATGCCGCGCCCATGGCCGCGGTCGCCGCGGACGACGTCGCCTGGCTGTTCTACACCAGCGGCACCACCGGCCGGCCCAAGGGCGCCATGCTGACGCACCGCAACCTCCTGGCGATGACGCTCTCCTATTTCGCCGACGTCGATCGGATCGCCCCGGGCGATGCCATCCTGCATGCGGCGCCGATGTCGCACGGCAGCGGGCTCTACATCCTGCCGCACGCCGCGCAGGCCGCCTGCCAGATCGTGCCGGAGAGCGGCGGTTTCGACCCGCCGGAGATGTTCGAGCTGTTCCGGCACTGGCCAGGCGTCACGGTGTTCGGCGCGCCGACCATGGTCAAGCGCCTGGCCGAGCACCCTGCGGCCGCAGGCTCGGACCACCCGGGCCTCAAAACGATCGTCTACGGCGGCGGGCCCATGTATCTGGCCGACCTCGATCGGGCGCACGAGGCGTTCGGCTTCCGCCTCGCCCAGATCTACGGCCAGGGCGAAAGCCCCATGTGCATCACGGCGCTGAACCAGGCCCTGCACGCGGATGTCGCGCATCCCCGCTGGCGCGAGCGGCTGAGCACGGCGGGCACGGCGCAGCTCGTGGTCGAGGTCAGGGTCGCCGACGAGCACGACCGGGCGCTGCCGCCCGGCGAGGTCGGCGAGGTCCTGGTGCGCGGCGACAGCGTGATGCGCGGCTACTGGAACGACCCCGAGGCCAGCGCCCGCACCCTGAGGGGCGGCTGGCTGCACACGGGCGACGTCGGCTCTTTGGACGAGGACGGCTTCCTCACGCTGCGCGACCGCTCCAAGGACCTGATCATCTCCGGCGGCGCCAACATCTACCCGCGCGAGGTCGAGGAGGTCCTGCTGCGGCACCCGGCGGTGGCCGAGGCTGCGGTGATCGGCCAGCCGGACCCGGAGTGGGGCGAGAGCGTGGTCGCCTTCGTGGTCGCCGCAAAAGGGCAGCCGCTCGCCGCGAGCGATCTCGACGCGCACTGCCTCGCCCAGATCGCCCGCTTCAAGCGCCCGAAGGATTACCGCTTCGTCGACGCGCTGCCCAAGAACAACTACGGCAAGGTGCTCAAGACCGAGCTGCGCGCCCGGCTGCAACGGGAAGCGGACGGGTGAATCGGGCAAGACGCCTCGACGACGCTCGCCGTAGATCGCGTGCCGGTTACTGCTGCCGACTGCGCCTCCAGCGCCGGCGTGGCCACATGACATGGCGCTCGCAGTGGGGATCGTTGCTTTCGCCAACCCGGTCGCCTAGCTTCGGAGCATGAAGCACCGAGGCGATTCGATCCCGAGCCGCGTTCACCTGACGCCGGAACTCGAACGGTTTGCACAGCAGTGCGTTGCCAGCGGCCGCTACGCCAGTGTGAGCGAGGTCATCCGCGCAGGTTTGCGCCTGCTGGAGGAGGCTGAGGTACGTCGTCTCGATTTTCAGCGCATGCTGCGCGAGACCCGCGCTGAGGCGGAGCGAGAGGGGTGTGCCACGGTCGGTGAGGTCTTGGCCGAGATGGACGAGATCATCGCCGAGCACGATCCTGCGGACAGGTGAGTGCGGCGCTGATTTCGCCCCGTGCGCGGCGAGATCTGATCACGGCGACGATTTGGATAGCCCAAGACGATCGCCGGGCCGCCCGAGCCCTGCGTGAGGCCGTGGCGCGCGCCGCGACTCTGATCGGTGACTTCCCGCACATCGGCACCACAAGGCCCGACCTCGCCGATCCTCCCGTGCGCTTCCACGTCCTGCGCGGCTTCCCCTATGTGATCGTCTACGACGGCGATTCGAGCCCGCCTGTGATCCTTCGGGTTCTACACGGCGCCCGGGATCTGCCCGAACTGCTACGCGATCCGGGCGAGTGATCGATCAAATGCCGGCCGGCGCGCCGGCGGTCGTCCCGCCCGGGCCCGCCTACCCGGTCTGCGGCCCGCGCGCCTCGTCCAGCGGCACGCAGTCGCTGGCGGCGAAGCTCTGCTCGAGCCAGAGGAACTGCAGATCGTTGAGGAGCATGCCGGCCTCGTAGGTGATCTTCTCCCGCAGCTCGCGCGTGACCTCCTGCAGCTCCAGGCGCGTCTCCTCGCAGTGG
>CAZXYL010000006.1:0-4788 GCA_964644915.1 uncultured Geminicoccaceae bacterium | reverse complement strand
AAGAGGGAGGCCCAAAACACGCTGCCATCGTTCCGGCGGTAGCGGATCTCCGGATCGTCGTCGGGGCTGCCCTCGAACGCGGCTTCGATCCGCGCCACCGCCTCGGCGTCGGCCCCGCGCGCCATCAGGAAGTTGAAGCTTTGGCCGAGCACCTCCTCCCGGGCGTATCCGGTCAGGGCGAGAAAGCTGTCATTAGCGAAAATGATCGGCTTGCCGTCTTCCTTCGCGTCCGCGAACACCATCGCCATCCGTGTCGTCTCAGCCGCGACGACGAACGGGCCGAGGTCTTTCCGAAAGTCCTCGACTTCGGCCTCGGCGGCTTTCTGCTTCCCGGATTTGTTTGCCTCATTCGGCATCACCGCCCCCTCCGCGACTTCGCGAGCGGGGCCGGGGCTCGTGGTGAAGGCCCTCCTTCTCTTCCTTCTCCAGCAGCCGCAACGCGGCCCGGACGACCTCGCTCGCGGTGCGGTAACGGCCGGAGGCGACCCTTTCCGCGACGGCGAGCTCCAGCTCGGGCGTGAGCGATACGTTCATGGTTTTGCGCCTCGTCATGGGGCGAGATCCTGGCGATGGCCACGGTGCGTGTCAAACATTGTTACGGCGAGCTTATCCGAAGCCGTGGCCGCGCGTGAGTCACGATTTCTGCACCAGGACACCGCCGTAGGACGCTGACCCCAAAACTGCTGCTGCAGCCTGATCACCCCAGTCAAATCACCAAGTCGCCTCCCAGATCGGACGCTTACGCCGGGTAGCCCTCACAGGAGCCCGGAAAGAGGCTGAGCGGCTGCAACCGTTTGGCCTCTTTTTTTTCTAACATCAAACGTATGGCTAGGCAGCAAAAACGCATAATCCGCGCCGGATGTCTGTTAAGCCATTGATCCAAAATGGACGTTGTTGACGCTGCGGAACATGGTCCTCTCACCCCACTGCTGTCGCCCGAGCTGATATCTGCCGAGAAGCTTCCTCGCCTCGGCATCCCGCTCTAGTTCTGCCTCTCCGGGTAGACCGAGAGCGTCCCACCGCTTACCCTCAGCCCCGAGATCCCGCCGGTCAGGATCTTGATGACGCTCGCCCGAAGGACCTCCCGGACCAGCCCCTCGTGCGGGACTCGGTACCGGGTCTCCTTGATCAGCGGGAAGTGGCTCCAAGGTCGGAGGCAGTCGTCCTTGTCCTCGCCTTTCTCGCCGGCTTCAGCGAGCGCTTCGTCATCGCGGCCTTCGAGGGGATCACGACCAAGCCCGACGCCAAGGCGGCTTGAGCGGCTGGCTCCGCCGCCTGATTCAGTATGGCAGGATGACGTCGAGCACCTGGGCGCCGTAGCGGGGCTGCTGGACGTCGGTGATCTGGCCGCGGCCGCCGTAGGCGACGCGCAGCTCGGCGATCTGATCGTGCGCGATGGTGTTGACCGGCGTGATGTCCTCCGGGCGCGCCACGCCCACGACGTAGAGCTCGCGCACCTCGAAGTTCACCCGCACCTCCTGGCGGCCCTGGATCACGAGGTTGCCATTGGGCAGCACCTGGACCACGACCGCGGCGACGTTGAGCTTGATCTCCTCGGTGCGACGCACGTTGCCCCGGCCGACGTTGGACGTGGCGCTGTCGAGGTCGACCAGATTCGCGGGGTCGACGTCGCCCGGCAGGGTGCGATCGAGCCGGTTCTCCAGGCCGAAGAAGCTGCTCGCGCCGAAATTCTCGGCGTTGGCCCGCGAGCGCTGGGTCTCGTTGTTGAGCCGCGCCTCGTCGGCGATCGTGATCTCGACGGTGAGCACGTCGCCCACCCGGCGCGCGCGCTGGTCCTTGAAGAACGAGCGCGCGCCCTGGCGCCAGAGCGAGTTCGGCTGATAGAGCTCGGGCTCCTCCATCGGCATCGGCAGGCGGACCGGGGTGTAGCCGGCACGCGCGGTCGGGTCCTCGATCGGGCTGAGCTCGGGCTCGGCGCCCACGCGCGAGAGCCGCTCGAAGGTGTTGCAGCCGCCGAGCAGAAGCGCAGCAGCGAGCAGGGCGGCGGGCGTGATGCGGATGAGAGGCACGGCGGCGCGACGGCTCAGCGGGCCAGCACCTGGAGCATGGCCGCGCCGACGGTCACCTCGTCAGGCCCGCTGACCACGCCCTGGACCAGGCGCCGGCTGTCGGGGTTGACCACGCGCACGAGATCGCCCAGCGCGCCGTCGTCCTGGGCGGCGCCCTGGGCGGTGAGCCGCAGCCCGGGGCCGGCATAGACGAGGCGCACCGCGCGCCCGCGATTGACCAGGCGCGGCGGGCGGACGTCGCGCGCGCCGAGCGTGCGGCCGGCGAGGAGCGGGCGCGTCGCCTCGGCGCCGAGGAGGGCTTCGGAGTCGGTGAGGCTGCCGGGCCGCAGCTGTTTCGGGCGCATCGCCACCAGCGCCAGATCGCCCGCCCCGATCCGCTCGCCCGCGGCCAGCGGCCGGGCCAGGACCGGCACCTCGACCAGCGGCACGACACGGCCCTGGGTCGGCAGCCGGAAACGGACCTCACCGGCGACGCGGCCGACCAGGAGCGCGGCGAAGCGCTCGCTCGGGGCGTCCCGGCGCAGCTCCTCGACCGCGATCGCGGTCGCGGTCCGGCCCGGGTTGGCGAGCGGCAGCGCCGGCTGCTCGATCGTGAGCTCGAACGGCGCCGCGACGCCGGCCTCCGCGAGCGCCCGCGCGAGCAGCGGCTCGGCGAACGCGCGCGTCAGCGGTACGCCGGCGGGCAGCTCGTCCGCGGCAGCACCACCGACGCCGGCAAGCATCATCAGGAGGAATACGAGGTGCCGCATGAGCGCTTACCTGAGCTGGGTCATGGTCGCCATCATCTCGTCGCTCGCGCTGATGACCTTGGAGTTCAGATCGTAGGCGCGCTGCGCCGTGATCAGGGCCGTGATCTCCGCCACCGGGTTGACGTTCGAGCCCTCGATGAAGCCCTGCAGCAGCTGACCGTAGCCGGGCGTGCCCGGGGTCGCGACATTGGGTGGCCCCGAGGCCGGCGTCTCGATCAGGAAGTTGTTGCCGATCGCCTCGAGGCCGACGTCGTTGGCGAAGATGGCGAGCTCGAGCTGCCCGAGATCCACCGGGTCGATCCGGTCCTGCACCTTCGCCTGCACGCCGCCGCTGGCGTTGACGACGATCTCGACCGCGTCCTCGGGCACCAGGATGCCGGGGCTCACCGTGTAGCCGTCGGCAGTCACGATCAGCCCCTCGGGACTGAGCTGGAAGCTGCCGTCGCGGGTGTAGGCGAGCAGCCCGCTCGGCTGCTCGACCACGAAGTAGCCGTTGCCCTGGATCGCGATATCGAGCGGGTTGTCGGTGCCGAGCATGTTGCCCTGCTCGTGGATGCGGTAGACCGCTGCCGGCTTGACGCCGAGGCCGATCTGCACGCCCGCGGGCACGATCGTGCCGACGTCCGAGGACGCGCCGCCGATCCGGCGCAGGTTCTGGTAGAGCAGGTCCTGGAACTCCGGCCGGCGGCGCTTGTAGCCGGCCGTGGTCATGTTCGCGATGTTGTTCGAGATCACCTCGACGTGCATCTGCTGGGCCATCATGCCCGTGGCGGCGACGCTCAACGACCGCATGGCGCTCTCATCCCTCGTTTCCCGGCGCTCGCTCGCCCGGGCATCAGCCGGACGCCTCGAGCATGGTCTGGATCGCGCGGCGCTGCAGATCGTGGTGGCTGTCGATCAGATGCTGCGTCCCCTGATAGGCGCGCACCGTCATCATCATCTCGGTCATCTGCACGATCGGGCGCACGTTCGAGCCCTCGAGCATGCCCTGCGCGATCTGGGCGTCGGGCACCGGGACGGGCGCCTGGTCCGTCTCGTAGAAGCCGTCGCCGACCTTGCGCAGCTGCTGCTCGTCATCGAAGGTGACGATCGCGATCCGGCCGACGATGCCCTCCGGCCCGGAAACCGTGCCGCCGGCGCCGATCACGATGCCCTCCGTGCCCGGCGGCAGCGCGATCGGCGCGCCGGCATCGTCCAGCACCGGATGATCGGTCTGCGTCACCAGCTCGCCGAGCTCGTTCAGCCGGAACTGGCCGTTGCGGCTGTAGCGCGGCCCCGCATCCGTCTCGACGACGAAGTAGCCGGGGCCTTCGATCGCGAGATCGAGCCGGTTGCCGGTCTCGATCATGGGCCCGGCGCTCGCGTCGCGCACCGTCGCGATGTCCTGCACGAACGCGAGCCGCTGCCTTGCACCCGCCGGCGTGATCACCGGGTCGAGCAGCATGGATTCGGCCTTGAAGCCGGTGGTCGCCATGTTGGCGATGTTGTTGGCGATGATCTCCATCTGCTGACGGAGCACCATCTGGCGGGAGAGGGCGATATAGGCGGTGGTCTCCATGGCGGGGTGCCCGGGTGCAGGTTGCGTGCCAGGGCGAGAAAGCCGGGCGTGCCGGCCGCTCGGGGCGCGCGGGCCGCGCCTGGAGACGATCCGGGGGCAGGGCTTGCCGGGCAAGTTGTGCCGACGGGCCGCTCGCCGCACCCGCGATCAACCGCTTCTTAACCGCATGCGCTTAGGGTCGCCGCCTCGACACCGGACCGGTCCGGCCGGAGCGCCCTGGGGCGCGCGGTGCGGGCGAAAGGGCGAGCGGCGCGGCGGCAGGGCAAAGCGATGAGCAAGGAAGAGCAAGGTGCGACCCGCGGCAAGGGACGGCTCCTCCTCGTCCTCGTGCTCCCGTTCCTCCTTCTGCTGGGCGGCGCCGTCGCGGCGTACTACGCCGGCCTGTTGCCGCTGCGCGATCCGTTCGCGGCGACTGCTGCAACCGATCCGGCGCTGGAGTTGGCGGCGCCGG
>CAZXYL010000005.1:0-2383 GCA_964644915.1 uncultured Geminicoccaceae bacterium | reverse complement strand
GCGGGCGTAGATCTCGATGTCCATGGGCTCGGTGTGCGAGACGATGGTGAGATCGTAGTCCTTGCCGTTGAACACCTGCTCCAGCCACTGCGCCCATTCCATGGGGATGATCTCGACGTCGATGCCGATCTGGGCGAGCTGCGCGGCGATGATCTCGCCGCCGCGGCGCGCATACGACGGCGGCGGCAGCTTGAGGGAGAGCTCCAGGCCGTCGATGAACCCCACGCCGTTCAGCAGCTCGCGCGCCTGGTCGGGATCGTGCGGGTAGCGGTCGGTGAGGTCGACGTAGGCCGGGTGGTGCGGCGCGAAGTGGCTGCCGATGGGCGTGCCATAGCCGAACATGGCGCCGTCGATCACCGCCTGCCGATCGACCGCGTGCGAGATCGCGCGGCGCACGCGGAGGTCGTCGAGCGGCGGGCGGGCGTTGTTCAGCGCGAGGATGGTCTCGCCCTCGGTCGTGCCGATGACGACGGTAAAGCGCGGGTCGGCCTCGAACTGCGCCAGCGCCTCGGGCGCAGGGAAGTTGGGGAAGGCGTCCAGATCGCCCGCCATCATCGCGGCGACCGCTGCGGCCGGGTCCGGGACGAATTGGAAGATCGCCCGCTCGAGCTGTACGGGCTCGCCCCAGTAGTCCTCATACCGGCTGAGCTCGACCCGGTCGCCCTGGACCCAGCGATCGAAGCGGAAGGGGCCGGTCCCGATCGGGGTGGTGCGGTTGTCCTCGGCCGACTCGGGCGCCACGATCACGGCATCGCCCCAGCCGAGATTGAACAGGAAGTGGCCGGTCGGGCGCTCGAGCGTGATCACCACGGTGTCCGGGTCCGGCGCCTCCACGCGATCGATCGGCTCGAACAGGACCTTCTGCGCATTGGTGCTGTCCTCGGCCATGGCCCGCTCGAGGGAGAACACGACATCCGAGGCATCGAAGCCGGTGCCGTCGTGGAAGGTGACGCCGTCCTGGAGGTGGAAGGTGTAGGTCAGGCCGTCGTCGGAGATACTCCACTCCCTGGCCAGCGCCGGCTGGACGAGGCCGTCGGCATCGATGCGCGTGAGCCCCTCGAAGACGTTGGCGTAGACCACCTCGTCGATGGCCGCGGCGGCGCCGGCGGTGGGGTCGAGATGCGGCGGCTCCAGCACCATGCCGACCCGGATCGTATCGTTCGCGGCCTCCACTGCCGGCGCCAGCGCCAGCACGCCCAATCCGGCGATCGCGGCCGCAACCATGCCCTTCATGTTCCTGCTGTCCCCGTCTGTTCTCGTTGGGAGCCCACCAGAGCGGCGCGCAGGGTACGATAACTGCGCAGATCGCCCAAGTCCTGCGCCTCAAAGACGCCGCGCGCGAGCGCCCGGGCGACGCAGTCGGCAGCCAGCATCCCGAGCCGTGCGACGCCCGCGGCCGAACTCACCGGCCCGCGGCGGCCGGTCGCGAGCACGAATATGGTATCGCCGTCGAGCGGTGTGTGCGCCGGCCGGATCGCCCGGGCGAGGCCGTCGTGGGCCATGGTGGCGAGCCGCTGCGCCTGGTTGCGGTCCAGGGTCGCATCGGTCGCCACGACCGCGATCGTCGTGTTGGCACCACCCATGGCCGGGAACTCCTGATCGAGCGCATCGCCCTGAAGAGGGTGCGCGGGCGGGCGCTGGCCGCCGAGCTCGCCCGCCTGCTCCAGGGGCCAGGCCCAGAACGTGTCGGTGCCCGGAATCACCACGGAGCCGACCGGGTTGGCGGCGACGAGAGCGCCCACGGTGATCGGCTGCCCGTCCTCGGTATAGACGAACGAGGCGCTGCCGAGCCCGCCCTTCAGAGCGCCGGCCCGCGCGCCGAGCCCCGCGCCGGCGCTGCCCAGCGCGAACGCCGGCCCGGCCCGCTCGGCGGCTTCGATGCCCAGGCGTCGGTACGGCGGCTCCAGGCCCCAGGCCTTGTCGCCCCCGTTCAGGAGATCGAACAGGATCGCGCCCACCACGATCGGCACCCGGGTCGGCCCGACCGGAAAGCCGCGCCCGCGCGCGGCGAGCCAGCTCATGATGCTCTCCGCCGCCGCGAGCCCGAAGGCGGAGCCGCCCGAGAGCACGACCGCATCGACCGCCTCGACGAGACCGCCCGGCGCCAGGGCACTCACCCCGCGCGTAGCGGGTGCCCCGCCCCGGACCTCGGCGGCCGCGAGGGCCGGCGCGTCGGCCACCACCACGGTCGTGCCGCTGCGCGCCCCAGGGTCCTCGGCGTTGCCGACGGCGATGCCCTCGACGTCGGTGATCAGGTTGCGCGGCCCCGGGTGGATCATTCGAGCTCGGCCCCGAGCAGGCGCAGCGCTGCCGCCGCCATCACCTTGGCCGAGGCCACCAGATCGTCGATCACCACATACTCGTCCGGCTGATGCGCCAGCTC
>CAZXYL010000004.1:0-1961 GCA_964644915.1 uncultured Geminicoccaceae bacterium | reverse complement strand
GAGCGGCCGCTCGCCCTCGGGATCGCGATCGTCGCGGAAGAAGGCGTAGCCCTCGAAGATCACGTCGTCATCCGCCCCAGATCAGCTTGTTGGTCCAGCCGCCGGACTGACGGCCGGTCCGGGCGTCGAAATCGAACAGATCGCCGACGTGGTGGGCGCCCGCCTCGGCGCGCGGCTCATCGATCTGCTCAATGGTCTGGAAGGGTAGGACGACGTTGGTTACCTCGTTGGTCTTGCCGGGCCAGATCAGCTCCGCCTCGGGCGGGTCGGCGAACAGGACGGCGCGGTAGCGCGGCGGCAGCGGCTGCCCCGCGTCGATCATCGCCTTGAGCTGCTCCTTCTCGCGCTCCGAAAGATGCATCAGGTCCCCCTTGCTGCTGCTGGCGTTGCGCGAACTCTACCGAAAATTGAACAACAATCTACGTCAAACTGCCCAAACCACAGCGCCAGGGGGGAACTTTCAGCCCGGGGCGACGCGCCCACAGGTGTGAACAAAAGCCCCTCACAGCCACAGGACCTGCTTGCGGTAGGCGAGGTCGGAGAGGAGCGGCTCGGCCGGGCCTTCGTGGGTGATCTGGCCGCGGTCGAGCACGTAGGCGCTGTGGGCGCCCGCCCGTGTTTTCGGCGCATCGGAACCAATGACCGCACCCTGCCGTTAAATATCTTCAGCGTGTTTTCCGCCGCCGAGCGGGACGAGTCGGAGTCGATCATATGGCAGGACCAGCTAGCGCGCGACGCGAGCGGCTGCTCGGACAGTTCCGACGCAAGCTCGAGGGGCTGAGCGCGGACGAGATCCAGGAGATGCTCGACCGCAGGCGGATCCGCAGCTCCGAGCGCATCGCGGTGGCCTGGGAAATCCTGAACCAGCGCGGCCGGCCGAAGGCCGCCCGTGCGGCGGCCGTGGCGGCGGGCACCGGGCTGGCGCAGATGGCGGCGCGGGCGGGCAACGGCGCCAAGGCCGGACCCGAGGGGCGCTCCGACGGCGAGGAGACGGCGGCCACGGCCGAGGCCAAAGCCGCCCGAGAGGCCGCGCCGATCGCCCGTCAGATCGGTCGGGTGCTCGGCATCGGGCTCGGGGTGGCGAGCATCGCAGCGCTCGCGATCTTCGCAATCCGCCGCTCAGAAGGGCTTTTGCGGCCTGCGCGGCCGAACGGCGCCCGCGCCCACCGGTTCAGGGCGACGCGGCCATGACCAGCGGACTGATGGATCGCAGCAGCCAGCCGGCCGAGACGTAGATCCCGGCCCACAGCGCGAAGTTCGTCCCGAGCAGCACGACAAGGATCGCAATCGAGACGAGCTTGCGCCCGTAACTGTTGAGCAAGCCTGACATGGCCTCTCCCGACGCCCTCGTTTGTTGCTCAGGGGAACGCCGGGGCCGAGCAGGTGGTTCCGCGAGAATCGCGGCAGACGCCGCAGCGCCGCCGCAAGCTCAGCGTCATCGCGGAGACGTGAGCGCGCGTATCACTCGATTGGCTGGATGCAGTCTCGAAACCAACGGGCCAACTCCCCCTCCGAGAGCGCGCCGTCGGCCAAGCGCCAGAAGGTTGTGGTCACGTCCTGCTCGGAGGCGGTGAGCTCGAAGCCGTTGAGAAGCAGAAAGGTCGCGGCGGTCACGACACCCGTGCGCTTGTTGCCGTCGACGAACGGATGGCCTCGGACGATGCCGAAGGCGTAGGTGGCGGCGAGCGCGGCGGCGTCGGGGTCGGTATAGGCGGCCAGGTTCTTCGGGCGGGCGAGCGCCGAGTCCAGCCCGGCCTCGTCTCGAAGACCGGCCGCGCCGCCGTGCTCCGCGAGCTGCTCGGCTTGAATCGCCAGGACCACCGCCTTCGAGAGCCAGCGCCAGGGCACGCTCGGCATCGACTATCTGGCGAGCTGGCGCAGCGCATTGCGATAGCGCCGCATGACCTTGCGTGCGGCTTCCATCTCCTGCTCGAAGGCGGGATCGTAGGGCGACAGCTCGA
>CAZXYL010000003.1:0-4605 GCA_964644915.1 uncultured Geminicoccaceae bacterium | reverse complement strand
CTGTTCATCGAGCAGATTGAGCTCCTGCGTCCGCTTGTCGATCGCGAGCTCGGTGTGCTCGATGCGCTGGGCGAGATCCTCGCGCTGAGCTTCCAGCTCGGTCAGACGACGCTCCAGCTGGGCGCGTGAGGCGGTCAGCAGGGCGAACCGCGCGATCCCGCGGTCCCGGTCCGCCGTGAGCTGCTCCAGCTCGGCCTGGGTCGTGCGCTGCTCGGTCGTGTTGGCATCGAGCTCAGCGCGAATCCGCGCCTCGTCGTGCTGCAGCCCGACCAGCGGGATCAAAATGAAGGCGAGAAAGCCGAGCGCGAAGACCACGGTCGCCGTAAACAGCTGGGAGAAGGCGCGCGAGCGCTTCTCGTAGCGGTCCACCAGCTGCTTCTGGAACACCTCATCGAACGACATCGCGTGCGTGCTCCCGTCTCGGGCCGCGATGAGCGGCCGGATCCGTGCCTGCGAGGGAGATGATGCACCAGCCGAACCCGCTGCGGCGTGAAGCCGTTCACAGGCCTGCGGCAACCGATCTCATTCGGGGTCGGCCGGCGCCGCACCCGCCGGCGCGGACTCCGGCTCCAGCGGCACCGTCATCTCCGCGCGCAGCCCATCGGGCCGGTAGTCGAGGTCGAGGGCGCCGTCGAGATCGTGGGCGAGGCTGCGCTCGAGCAGGGTGGTGCCGAAGCCTTTCCTTTGCGGCGGGCGCACGGGTGGCCCGCCGGCTTCGGTCCAGGCGAGCCGCAGCGTCGGCCGCTCGCCACCCTCGAGCCGCCACGAGACCGCGACCCGCCCTGCGGCGCCGGAGAGCGCGCCGTGCTTGGTGGCGTTGGTGGCCAGCTCGTGAATGACCATGCCGAGCGTCACCGCCGCCTTGGCCGGGACGCGCAGGTGCTCACCGTCGAGCTCGACGCGCCCGGCCGCCGCGAACGGTCGCAGCCCCCGCTCCACCAGCGTGCGCAGGTCCACCGCCGTCCACTTCTCGGCGCTCAGCAGATCGTGCGCGCTGGCGAGCGCCTGGAGACGGCCGGTGAGAGCCAGCTCCAGCGCCTGCTTGTCCGCGCTCGTCCGCGCCGTCTGCCGCACCAGCGACTGCACGATCGCCAGCATGTTCTTCGCCCGGTGATCGACCTCGGCGAGCAGGAGCCGCTCGTGCTCGCGGCTCGCCGCGAGCTCACGCAGGGCCTCCTCCTCGCGCGCGGCATAACGGCTGCCGAACAGCGCGAGGCCGCCGATCCCGGCCACGGCCACGAGCACCAGCGCGCCGGTCTGATACGCGTGGCGCCGCCAGTCCGCGAGCACCTCCCGCCTCGCGAGGCCGGTGACCATGATCAGCGGCAGGTCCTCGAGCCGCCGATAGAAGACGATGCGCACCTCGCCGTCGGCGGGCGAGATCGCGTCATAGCTCCCCTGTGGGCCGCGTGGCAGGTGCTCGGTGAACAGCTCGTAGTCGTTCAGGCTCATCTGGACCACTTCGGCGGTCAGCGGGCGCCGGACCAGGACGAGGCCGTCGTCGCGAATCACCGAGACGGCGGATCTCGGCCCGAACGCCAGCCTCTCGGCGAAATCGAGGAAGTCGTCGGCCCGCACCGCCGCGCCCACCACGCCGAGAAACGTGCCGTCCTCGTCCTGCCAGCGCCGGGTGAAGGCCAGGAACGGCTTGCCGTCGATGAACAGGGTCGGGCCGATGAGCAGGCCGTCCACCTCGCCGGCGCGGTGCGCTTTGAAGAAGCTGTGCTCGGCCAGGCTGAGTTTCGGCGTTCCGGGGCCGAAGCCGCGCGAGCTGACCAGTACCTCGCCGCTGCGATCGAGGACGGTCAGGATCGAGGTCTGCTGGGGCAGGGCAGCGAGATCTCGCAGCTTGCGCCACTCGGCCTCGTTGTCCCGGTAGGGCTCGACCCCGTTCTCCGTCAGCATGCGCAGCAGCTGCTGCACCATCACGTCGTTGGTGGCGACCAGGCGCCTCATGTGCTCGCTCAGCGTATCGAGGACGCCCTCGCCGTAGGCCTGGGCCGCGCTCAGCTCGCGCCGGTAATCCGTCCAGAGGAACATCGCCCAGAACCCGACGCCGAACAGCGTGACCAGCATCGCCGTCGCGATCAGGAACGACCGCGGCGTGGCCCGCCAGCCGTGCAGACGCGGCAGGGCCGGCCGCGGCGCAAGAACCTTCGAATCCAACCTGATCACGAGACGGTACCCTCTGGCGCGTACTGCTCCACCGCGGGGGCGGTTGGCCACGGCGCGCCGAGACCCTGCCACAGAAGCGCTCCGCCCGCACGCGCCTCGCCGACTCCGGAGGCCCCGATCAGCCGATCAGTCGCACCACCGTGGCGAAAATGATCGACCAGAGCAACGCGCTGGCCAGGCTCACCAGCGCGATGGTGTCGCGCAAAGGCCACCGGTCACCTTGGCGCGGAGCGCTCGCCTGAGGGCCGGTCCCGGGGATCGGGCCTCGTGTCGAGGGCTCAGGCCCCTGCCCGATCTCGGCGGCGGCCGCGAACCCCGGATATTCGGACATGGGCGGCTTCTGGCGATGACTGCGGATTCAACTGTAGATAAATCCGTCGGCGGCATCAAGTCGCAATTTTATGCATCACAGTGGTGACGCCCTGCTCAGACATCCAGCACCTCGGTCGCGGCGATCGTGATCCCGAAGCCGCCCAGGCCCACGTACTGGCGCGAGCGGGTGGCGAGCAGGCGGATCGAGGTGACGCCCAGATCGCGCAGGATCTGCGCGCCGAGCCCCACCTCGCGCCAGAGCTGCGCGCGCGTCGCCTCGCTCGGCAGCGGCGGCTCCGTCTCCGGCTCGCTCTGTCGCAGGGCCGAGACCGGCACGCCACTGGCGCCCTCGCGCAGATAGACGAGCACGCCCCGCCCCTCGTCGCGGAACCGGTTGAGCACCGTGGTGAGCAGCCGCTGCCCCCCGAACACATCGTCGAGCAGGCTCTCGCGGTGCAGGCGCGCCGGGACGTTCTCGCCGTCGCCCAGGTTGCCGAACACCAGCGCCAGATGCTGCACCGGGTCGAACGGGGTGGCGTAGACCACGCCGCGCGCCTCGCCGATGGCGGTCGCGACCGGGAACTCGCCCGCACGCTGCACGAGCCGCTCGCGTCGCTGGCGGTACTCGATCAGATCGGCGACCGAGATCATCTTGAGCCTGTGCTCGGCGGCGAACGCGAACACCTGGGCGCCGTGCTTGACGCTGCCGTCGTCGTTGACCAGCTCGGCCAGCACGCCGACCGGGGCGAGCCCCGCGAGCCGCGCGAGGTCGACCGCGGCCTCGGTGTGGCCCGAGCGCATGAGCACGCCGCCGTTGCGCGCGACCAGCGGGAAGACATGGCCGGGGCGCACGAAATCGGACGCGCCCGAGTTGCCATTGGCGAGCGCGCGCACGGTGTTGCAGCGCTCCTCGGCGGAGATGCCGGTGGTCAGGCCATAGCGGTAGTCGACCGAGACCGTGAACGCCGTGCCCATGGGCGCGTCGTTCATCGCCACCATGGGGTCGAGGTGCAGCCGGCGCGCCTCCTCCGGCGGCAGCGGCGCGCACAGGATGCCGCTGGTGTGGCGAATCATGAAGCCGATCCTCTCCGCCGTCGCCTTGCCTGCCGCCATGATCAGATCGCCCTCGTTCTCCCGGTCGTCGTCGTCGACCACGACCACGAGCTCGCCCGCGGCGATCGCCGCCACCGCCTCCTCCACGCTGTTCAGGCGCACTCCCGATACCTCACCCATGTCCGAACGATCTCCACCTGATCGCTGCACGTCCCGCCGAACCGGCTCCAGGGCAGGACGAGCTTCGATTATGGCACAGGGCGCCGTTCGGTGCAGCGGATGCCGGCGTTGGCAGCCCGGAACGACTTCGGCCGCAGGCGCTCAGCGCGTCGCGGCTTCCCGCCGGTCGAGCCGCTCCTTCAGGCCGGCGCCTCTGCGCCCGGTCATTTGGGCTTCCAGGTGGGCGTTGATCTCGGCGCCGACCATGATCACGAACGCGCCGATGAAGAGCCAGGTCAGCAGCACCACGACTCCCGCCAGGGAGCCATAGAACGTGTCGAAATCGCCGGCGTACGCGAGGTAGAGCGAGAACAGCACGGAAGCCACCAGCCAGAGCACGGTCGCCGCCACCGCGCCCCAGCTGACCCACTGGAAGCGGTAGCTGCTGCGGCTGGGCGCGAAGCTGTAGAGCAGGCCCAGCCCCAGGATCAGCAGCAGCGCCAGAAGCGGCCAGCGCCCGAAGCGCACGGCCGCACCCAGCGGCTCGCCCAGCGCGGCCGCCAGCAGCGGCAGCACGGCGACCAGAAACAGCGAGGCGAACAGGAACACCACCCCTCCCGCCGCAACCGCGAGCGCTACGGTCTCGCGCTGCATGCGGCTGCGCTTCTCCTCCTCGTCGTAGGCCACGTTGAGCGCCGTGATCACGCCCGATGCCGAGCGCTGCACGGTCCACAGCACCACCACCAGGTTGAAGGCCAGGGTCAGGCCGAAGCCGAGCCCGGCGGGCACCTCGGTCAGGAACTCGCCCAGCACCTCGGCCATGCCTTCCGGCAGGGCGTCGCCCAGGGCGTCGAGCTGCCGTCGCATCGCCTCCTCGTCGACGAACCAGCCGTAGACGATCGCGAC
>CAZXYL010000002.1:0-4417 GCA_964644915.1 uncultured Geminicoccaceae bacterium | reverse complement strand
GCCGCCGGGTACCGCACCGCCCTGATCCAGATCAAGGGGCCGGTGCTGAAGTTTCCGCACGCGTTCCACCCCAGGATCCGCGCCTGCCTCGACGCGGGCCATGCCGAGCTGGTCCATCCCGATGCACCCGTTTCGGCAGGGCTGCTGCTCGCCCACCATCCGACCCTGTTCACCTATCGGCCGAAACGCGCGCTGAACGTTCATGCGGATACCAGGCTTCTGGTGATCTGGCATCCGCCGCTCGATGGCGAAGCCAACCCCTCCTACGACTGGGTCCGGATTCGCGCCAACGCCCAGGCGACGCTCGGCGACGAGGTGGTCTGGGCGCCGGTGGGGCCGGCCGTGCGCGCCCAGTTCGAGTCGTTCGACGAGGCCCCGCCTCTGACCTCGTACGACTGGCACAGCGTCGTGGACCCGAAGGTGTGGCGCGTGCCGCGAAAGGCGTTCTGCGACCCGTGCCCCGTCATCGGCCGGCATAGCCGACCCGATCCGCTGAAATGGCCGGACACGCGCGAGCTGACGCTGGCGAGCTATCCCGCCGACCCGCGCTTTCTGGTCCGGGTCCTGGGAGCCGGGCCGTTTCTCCACCGACTGCTGGGTGGGTACCCTCGCAACTGGCAGACCTGGAGCTTCAATGGCCTGCCCGCGCGCGACTTCCTCGGCACGATCGACTTCTTCGTGTACTTCCACCACAGCCACTGGGTGGAGGCGTTCGGCCGGGTGGTCATCGAGGCCATGGCCAGCGGCGCGGTCGCGATTCTGCCGGAGCCTTTCCGTCCGCTTTTCGGCGACGACGTGCTGTATGCCGAACCGGGCGAGGCGCCTCATCTCGCGCTCGGCCTGCGCGCCGATCTCCGCACCTGGCGCGAGCTCAGCGAGCGCGGCCAGGCCGCCGTGCAGAGGCGCTTCAGCCACAAGGCGCACGTCGAGCGGCTGAGAGCGCTGATCGGTCGGCCGCGCCGCACCCGAGCGCAGGTGCAGGGGGTGCCCGAGCGGCCGCCGCTCCGGGTCCTGTTCATGTCCTCGAACGGCGTCGGCATGGGCCATCTCACTCGAGCGCTGGCCATCGCTCGCCGCCTGCCCCGCCCGGTCGAGCCGGTCATCCTGACGCTCTCGCAGGCGCTCGGCGTCGTCCGCGAGCAGGGTTTCCTCGCCGAGTACCTGCCGTATCACGTCTATCTGGGGTGGGACTTCAAGCGCTGGAACCGATTTCTGCACGAAGAGCTCAACGAGCTGATCAGCTTCTACGGGCCGAAGGCGTTCGTATTCGACGGCCACATCCCCTACAGCGGTGTGATCGATGCGCTCGGCGACAACCCGGACCTCTGCTCGGCGTGGTGTCGGCGCGGCATGTGGGGCCGCCAAGGGCTCGATATCATCAAGCGCGAACGGCATTTCGATGCGGTGATCGAGCCGCGCGACATCGCAGCCCCGTACGACGATGGTCCGACGGTCGACCACAGATCGCGCACGCGCGTCATCGACCCGGTCCGGCTGCTCGATAGCGACGAGCTGTTCGGGCGCGAGCTCGCCAGGCAGAAGCTCGGGCTGAGCGTCGACCGGCCGGCGGTGCTGCTCCAGCTGGGCGCGCAGAACAACTACGATTACCGCGCCGTCACCGGGATCGCGGTCGACCGGCTGCTGACGCGAGGCGCCCAGGTCGTGGCCGCGGAATGGCTGATCGCCGAGCGGCCGCTCGAGCTGCCCGAGGGCGTGGTGCGGCTGTCCGAGTATCCGATCGCGCGCTACCTGCACGGCTTCGACTTCGCTCTGAGCGCGGTCGGCTACAACTCCTTCCACGAACTGGTGGCCGCCGGCGTGCCGACCATCTTCGTGCCGAACGAGCATCCGCAGCAGGACGACCAGCTCAGTCGCGCGCGCTACGCCGAGCATCACGGCCTCGGTTTCTGTGTGCGCGCCCGCGAGCCCTACCGGCTGGCCGACTGCATCGACGCGCTGCTCGTCCCTGCGGAGCGCCAGCGCATCCGCGAACGCTGCGGGCTGCTGCGGCTCGAGAACGGTGCCGTCGAGGCGGCACGCTTCATCGAGGAGATGGTCTACACCCGCAGGGCGGACCGTCCGTAACCGCGGTCGAGCCCGCGCCGGGCTCAGAGCAGATGGATCAGCGGGATCGCCGCGAACCAGAGAGTATAGGCGAGCGCCAGCGCCATCGGGCCGTCGATGCGCGTGGCCCGCGGCGGTTCCTGCGCGCGCCGCGCCAGCACCAGGACCAGCCAGGCGCCGTGGGGCAGGACGAACCAGCCGATGCCGGCGAGCAGCCCGGCCGTGGCTTCGGTCTGAGCAAGCGCGAGTGCCGCGGCGGCGGCGAGCACGGCGGATGCGGCGGCGAGCCCATAGGCGCGGCGGATCCCGAGCCGCACCGCGAGCGTGCCCTTGCCGGCGGCGCGGTCGGCGTCGTGATCGGGGATGCCGGCCAGGATGATGCCGGGCAGAACGGCGAGCAGCAGGGGCAGCCCCAGAAGCCATGGCAGGGGCGAGGTCCAGGCGGCACCCTGGAAGACGAAGCCGCACAAGAGGACGCCGATGCTGTGGGTGAGCGCCACGTCCAGCTCGCCCAGGCCGCGGTAGCTGAGCTTGAGCGGCGGCACGGTGTAGCCGAGTGCCAGCGTGGCCATGACCAGCAGCAGCACGCCGGTCACGCCCGCGGCGGCCGGGCTGCTCGCCGCGAGCGTCCCGCCGCACAGCGCGGCGAGCGTGATCGAGGCGGCGGTGGCGGCGTGCGCCTCGGCGAAGCTGAGCCGCCCCTCCACCAGGACGCGCGAGCCGCCGGTGAACGGCCCGAAGTTCTCGTTGCGCAGGTCGCTCTCGAAGTCGAACACCTCGTTGGTGAGCACGGTTGCGACCTCGATGAAGAAGAGGCAGAGCAGGCCGAGCCAGAAGGCGGTCGGATCGAGGCCGCCGAGCGCGCCGGCCGCAGCCAGGGCGCCCACGCTGTAGGCGAGCCAGGTCATCGGGTAGAACTGGAGCCGCACCGCGCGAAAGTAGCCGCCGAGCTTGGCGCGGGTCCGCTGCCAGGGGGACCAGGGGCCGCCGGCGAGCGCCAGGCCGCGGCCGCGTGCCGTCTCGACCCAGGCCCGGCGCTCGGCTGCGGTGCTCTCCTCGACCGGCCCGAAGCTGGTCACCCGCGCCAGATCGATGCCGCAGAAGCCCAGGATCGCGTGCCGCATGGCGTTGTGCCCGGGGGCGCCGAACAGCCAGCGGTAGACCCAGCGCGGCGTATCCATGGTGGTGATGATCTCGGCCGAGCGGCCCTCGAGCAGCGGCACGAACCCCTGGCCCCGGGGGCGCCTAGCGAAGGCGAAGCCGGGCGTGAGCACGCGATCGAGAAAGCCCTTGAGCCGCGCCGGCATGGTCCCCCACCAGGTGGGGTAGACCAGCACCAGATGGTCGGCCCAGGCGATCAGCCGCTGCGCGCGGCGCAGATCCTCCTCGAGCGGCTGCGCGCAGATCTCGGCACAGGTGACGTCCGGCTCGAAGCGCAGCTCGCCCAGGCGCAGCTGCTCGATGCGGGCACCGGCCTGCTCGGCGCCCTCCCGGTAGGCCTCGGCGAGCGCGCCGGCCAGGCTTTCGCCGCGCGGATGCCCGAGGATGATCAGGACCTTGAGCGATCGCCCGGCGGGGCGCGCCGAAGCCTGCGCGCCGAGCGTGGTGTCGAGCGTAGCGATGCTGGAGCCTCCCGCGGGGTCAGCGGCATCCTACGCACTAACTGCGCGAAATGGTGGCGGGTTCCCCCGAGCCTTGGCGCCGCGGCAGGCTCACCAGATCATGACCGCGGTCTCGCCCGCGCGATCGGCGTAGTAGAGGCGGACGCGCAGCACGTAACGACGGCCCGTAAACAGCTTGACGCGCAGGCTCGCGTTATAGCCCTCGCCGCTGTCGTCATCGGCGGTGCGATAGCGCAGATCGCCGTTCTCGTCCTCGAACAGCACGATGACGGTGTCCGAGACGCCGAAGGTGCGGATGTCGTAGTAGCGCGTGGCGTCCGGGCGGATGACGAAATTGCGCTGCTGCCCGGGCTGGATCGAGAGCCGCTCCAGCTGGAACGGCCGCAGATCCGTGTAGTCGGCCGGGCCGAGCGGCGGGTAGAAGGTCTGGACCCAGGTCCGGTCGCGCTCGGAGAGCCCGCCGGCCGGATCGATGCCGTTGCGGTACTCCTCGGGCCGGTCAATCATGCCCGCCCCGAACGGATAGTGCATGACCGAGTCCGAATCCCAGTTCGAGCCCTGGACCAGATCGGGGGTGATCTTGCGGATGATGTTCTGGAAGGTCTTGTTGCGGTCCCAGTGGTTGGGCGGGCCGGCGAGTGCTGTATAGACCGCCTCCTCGTTCCAGACGATGCCCGCGTTCGGGTTCTGGTGCTCGTGCGGGAAGCCCAGCGTGTGCCCGATCTCGTGGA
>CAZXYL010000001.1:0-1515 GCA_964644915.1 uncultured Geminicoccaceae bacterium | reverse complement strand
CTCGTCGAGGAGATCGACACGGTGCTCCAGTTCTACAAGCGCCTCGCCTTATGCATCCGCATGCAGAGCTGCGATGCCGGGATTGCGGCCCGCCGCTTCGGCGACGACGCGTGGCGGTTCCGCAACCAGCATTATCCCTATCTCGTGGAGCGGTACCCCGAGGAGGATATCGACGCTATTTTCCGGGTCATAGCGCCCCGGCCCGCGGCCAGCGACTTGAATGATGCCGCCTGAGACCGCCTGCCCGTGACCGTCTCGGCTGCTGCAAGATCCGCTTTGTCTGGATGCGGCCCTCGATATTCAACCATCCTGCCAATTGATGAGAAGCGACAGCCGTCCTAGCCTGCCGATTCGACCCTCGTTGCCATAGAGTCGGCAGTATCCGATGCAGATGTCGAAACGACAACTTACAGTTTCAATGCCACGACTTTCGACCCTCGTGGCCATGATCGTCGGCGCGATCACCGCCCTCCCGATCGACGATGCGACCGCTGCGGGCGAGGCCGGCGCCTGGCGGGCGCTCGAAGCCACCGGGTCGGTCCGGTACCGGCCGCCAGGAGATCGCCTCTGGTGGCAGACGGCAACGGGTGACGTGATCGCGCCCGAGAGCGAGATCGTCACCGACCGGGGCGGATCGCTCCTGATCGGGCGCGCGGGTGAGGGCATCGAGGTGGGACCAGAGGCACGCCTGATGCTGCCCGCGGTGCAGGGACTCAACCGCGTCTGGCAGGACGGCGGGCGCGTGCTGTACCGGTCGAGTCCGGCGCGGCGGCTCGAGGTCGAGACCCCCTACGCCTCGCTCGGGGGCCGAGGAACGGTGTTCCAGGCCACGCTCGATCCCGGGCTGCTCCTGGTCGAGGTGGAGGCGGGGGCGGTCGGGATGACCACGCGGGACGGCGCGGCCAGCATCGACCTGCGGCCGGGCCAGGCGGCGCGCGTCCGCGCCGGCCAGGTGCTGACGCTCGAGGTCCGCCGGGCGCCGGGCGAGGCGTTCCACCCGGTCCAGCGGCGGGCGCCCGCGACCGTCGGCGCACCCGGCAGCAGTCTGCTCGCCGCAATCGGCCGCGACGGCTCGGGAGGACAGCTCCACACGGCACCAGCTTCGCCCCGAGGGGAGCCGGCAAGCGGGTCTGGCCGCGGCGGCGATGCCAGCGGCTCCGGCGATCGGGACGCGGGCGGGGATGGCCGGGCCGGGACCGACGGTCGGACCGACACCCCTGATTTCGCGGGCGATCCGGGTAGCGGCGGTGCCGATGGCGCCGGCGACGATCGGCGGGATGCCGACAGCAGCGGCAGAGGCGGTGGGGACGAACGAGGCGAGTGCGACCGGGGCGAGAAGGGCGGCCGGGATGGACCGGGCGGCGGCGCCAAGGGCGCCAGCGGTGCAGGCGGCGGGAAGGGCGGCGGCGACAAAGGTGGCGGGAAGGGCGGCGGCGGCAAAGGGGGCGGTGGCAAAGGCGGTGGCAAAGGCGGGAGCGAAGGCGGCGGCGGTAAGGGCGGCGGCAAAGGCAGATC